>JAKLHX010000076.1 GCA_022709925.1 Candidatus Margulisiibacteriota bacterium | reverse complement strand
GCCTTCCCGTATCCCTGATAACCATCACGGTGATGAGACAGATAATCTTGCGTATAGAGATGTTCGCAAGAGCCAAAGGTTACGCGGGGAAAAAAGCCGTCATAATCGGTTCCGGGAAATACGCCGAATCCGTCGCGAACAAGATAAAGAACCATCCTTCATACGGAGTGTTCTTTGTGGGGTTCGTAGGCGGAGAAGGCCCTGATAATCTCGGGGATCTTGATGATCTGGAAAAGATAATAGATGATAACAGGATAAAAGCTGTCTATGTGGCAGACCCTGAACTTACAAGGGATAATCTGGCAAGACTGGCGAATATCTGCGACAACAAGAACATCTCTCTGGGTACTATGCCGGATATATTCCAGATACTGACCACTTCTCCAACTGTCGAAGACATAGAAGGCATCCCGGTCGTGAACCTGAAAAAAATAAAACTTACGCCTTTCAACAGGCTCTTAAAAAGATGGTTCGATATATTGGTCGCGTTGTTCGGGCTGGCGGTCTTTCTGATACCTATGGGGATCATTGCCGTCATGATCAAGATAACGTCCCCGGGGCCTGTTATATATGTACAGCGCAGGGTCGGCAAGGGCGGCAAGTTCTTCAGGCTTTACAAGTTCAGGACGATGGTCCACAAGGCGGAAAAAGGCATGGGCGCGGTCCTCGCGACTGAAGATGACCCGAGGAAAACGTCTTTCGGGAAATTCCTGCGCTCGACCAATCTGGATGAACTGCCGCAGCTTTTTAATATCATAAAAGGCGATATGAGCTTTGTCGGTCCCAGGCCGGAGCGCCCCAAATTCGTGAGCCGTTTTAAGGACGATATCCCTAACTATATGGAGCGCCACAGCGTAAAGGCGGGGCTTGCGGGATGGGCGCAGATGCAGGACGGCGGGTACGACATGCCGGCCGAGGAAAAGCTGAAATACGACCTTTTTTACATGGAGAACTGGTCCCTTCTTTTGGATATCAAGATCATATTAAAATGCGCGGAAATAGCCTTTACCAGAAAAAGAATAAATTAAAAGGGGACCTATGCGCATAGCATTCAATGCCCAACTCCTTTCGGCTCCCAGGTTCGGTATTTGGACATACGTCTTCAACCTCTTAAAAGGCTTGCATGAATTAGATATTGCCAACGATTATACTGTATTCTCGAGTTCCGACAAGACCGATATATTTAAAAACAGGTTCAATGTCGTAAGATCTTCTTTCGATACTTCCGCCCCTTATACAAGGATACTCTGGGAACACCTGGCGATGCCTTTTATCCTGAATAGGGATAATATCGACATATTCCACAATCCGGACCATGTTCTGCCTATTCTTCCGGTCAAGGCAAAAAAAATAATAACCGTCCATGATCTCTCTTTCTATAAGTTTCCGGGAACGTTCCCTTTCATGAAAAGGAATTATAAAAGGGCTTTGACCCCGCGTTCCGTCTGTTTGGCGGACAAGATAATAGCAGTGTCAAGTTCTACCAAGGATGATCTCGTAGAGTTGTTCGGTATAGACAGGAAAAAGATAGAGGTGGTCCATATAGGGGTTTCGAAAGAATTCATGAAGATCGAGGATATAGATGTGCTTGAGCGCTCCAGAGAAGTACTTGGCCTCCCGGAAAAGTTTATCCTGTATCTGGGGACCATAGAGAAAAGAAAGAATCTCGAGCGTCTTATAGACGCGTTCGTCCTGGCTTCCAGGCGCGGCGGCTTTCCCCATAAATTGGTCATAGCAGGCAAAAAAGGATGGCTGTACGAAGGTCTGCTAAAAAAGATCGACGATAACGGTCTGAAAGACGACATAATATTCGTCTCTGACATAAAACAGTCCGATTTGCCCATCCTTTACAATCTTGCGGAATTGTTCGTCTATCCTTCAATATATGAAGGTTTTGGGCTCCCTGTGATTGAAGCCATGGCTTGCGGCACTCCTGTGATAACATCTAACACGTCGTCTCTTCCTGAAGTGGCAGGGGATGCAGCGGCGCTTATCGATCCGTATAACATAGAAGAGATCGCTCACAATATCTCTGAGATTTTGCATGACGAAGAACGCCGTAAAAAGATGTCCGAGATGGGCATTGAGCGGGCAGGGTCTTTTACGTGGGAAAGATGCGCAAGGAACACTATGGAAGTATATAAGAAAGTGAGTTACATGCCCAAATGAAGATCGCTATAGCACACGACTGGCTGGTCTCCAGCGGAGGGGCTGAGAAGGTCCTTGAATCGCTCCTCGAGATATATCCGGACGCCGATGTCTTTACCAGCGTGCTTGACAGGGAAAAACTTCCAAAGACATTTGAAAAAGTAGAGATAAAGACCTCTTTCATACAAAAGCTTCCTTATGCCGCAAAAATGTACCGTTCTTATCTGCCTCTTATGCCTTCCGCATTCAAAAGTTTCGATCGGAGCGGGTATGACCTTGTCATATCCAATTCGCATGCCTGTGCCAAAGGGGTCAGCGTTCCTGCTTCCGCTTGCCATATATGTTATTGCCTTACCCCGATGCGGTACATATGGGACATGTACGGCGAATATATGTCTATAGAAAAACCAAACCTGCTGGTGAAAGCAGCAGCTCCTTTTGTGGCCGCATACTTAAGGAGATGGGACAGGGAGTCCTCTAAAAAAGTGGATCACTTTGCGGCGGTCTCGAGTTTTATAGCCTGGAGGATAAAAGAGTACTACGGCAGAGAAAGCACCGTTATATATCCTCCCGTAGATACGGAAGGGTTTAAAATGGCGGATGATCACGGGGACTATTATCTCGTAGTATCACGGCTTGTCCCTCAAAAAAGGACGGATATAATAATCTCCGCGTTCAATTCGCTCAAAAAGCCCCTCAAGATAATAGGCACAGGAAGGGACGAGCCGCGGCTTAAAGCCATGGCGAAGGATAACGTGGAATTTCTCGGGTTCCAGAGCCATGAGGAGATATCTGAACTTATGAGCAGATGCAAGGCGCTTGTCTTTGCCAGTTACGAAGACTTTGGCATCGTTCCCGTGGAAGCGCAGGCATGCGGCAGGCCGGTTATAGCCTACGGCGCGGGAGGCACGCTCGATACCGTGTCCACTGGTGAAACAGGGATATTCTTTTATGAACAGACGCCTGAGAGCGTACGTCAAGCCGTGTTACAATTTGAGAAGATGAGCTTTGACAGCGGCTTTATAAAGAATAAGGCCGAAAGGTTCAGCAAGAGAGTGTTCAAAGATAGCATTAAGAAGTTCGTGGCCGAAAAACTTGATGAGCACGGAAGGAACAGCCGGTCAGCATGATAAAAAGGACACTGTTTTTCAATTTTATACTGATGGTCTTTGACGTTCTGTCCATAGTACTGTCTTTTACCATAGGGAACTTCCTTAAGACCGGTTATTTTGCCTCTCCTTTTACCATTGTCATGCAAAATTCAAGATTGCTGCTCTTTGCGACGGCGGTCATCATAGCAGTGTTCGGGTTTTTCAGGCTGTATGACATGAACGCCAAAAGGTCCGAAGTCGACGAGGCGGGGGCCGTGATAGGCGCCCTGACTTCATCGATGCTCCTTTTCGAGTTCATGACATTGTTCTACAGGGACATGATATTCAAAAGGATGACGATCCTTTACGCCTGGATATTCTGCATGCTGTTCATGGTGTTCATAAGAGTCCTTTCGATAGCGGTCCAAAAATGGCTCTACAGGAAAGGTCTCGGAGTATCAAGGATCGTTGTGATAGGGGACGGAAAGGAAGCGGACCTGCTGGTGGATAAAGTATCCGCCCATCCCGAGATGGGGCTTAGCATCGTTGAAGTTCTCCCTGTCAGGGACTCCCTGAAGGTCCTGGGAGCCGCGTTGGACAGGACCAGGGCCAATAAGGTCATATTTGCGTCTTCCGATCCTGACAACAAGCTGATAATGGAGCTCATAGAGATATGCGAAAAGAACAAAGCCGAGTTCAAGTTCGTGCCGCGCGTACTTGATATCATCGAATCAAGGATAAGCGCCGATGAAGTGGTCGGGGTCCCTCTTATAAGCATCAGAGAGATAAAATTCTACGGGTTCAACGCGTTCGTAAAAAGGACATCGGATATATTCTATTCCTTGATCGCTATCATTCTTGCCTCTCCCGTCATCCTGGCGGTCTCGATATTGATCAAGCTCGATTCGAGAGGCCATGTGTTCTTTGTCCAGAAGAGAGTGGGCCGCGGCGGGAAAGAATTCAATATGTATAAATTCAGGTCCATGATAGACGGGGCTGAAACGGCGCTCAGCGATATCGCTGACAAGAACGAGGCAAAAGGCCATATATTCAAGATGAAGAACGATCCGCGCGTGACAAGAGTAGGAAAGTTCCTGAGGAAGTGGAGCCTTGACGAACTCCCTCAGCTTTTTAATGTCATAAAAGGGGATATGAGCTTTGTCGGTCCGCGTCCGCCGATCCCCAGCGAAGTGGCGTTATACAATTCCTGGCACAAAAAACGGCTCCAGATAACCCCGGGGATAACGGGGCTCTGGCAGACGAACGGAAGGTCGGACCTTTCTTTTGACGAGATGGTCAAGCTGGATATCTACTATATAGAGAGCTGGTCGCTCTGGCAGGATATAAAGATATTGATGAAGACCGTTCCCGTCGTGCTTTTTGCGAAAGGAGCTTACTAGAAAAGTGGACATCAAACATATCCGGGACATGCTCTTTAAAGGCAGGGTTCTGTTCTTTAGAGTATTTTCCCTGAGCTTTATCATCCTGTTCCTGGCATATTTTCTCATCCCTACGAACTACACAGCAACATCGAAGGTCCTCTTGTCAAAGAACTTCAAGCAGGGGGACATATTGTTCTCTTCTGCCGGCACCGATCCTTTCTATAACAGGGACAACATGGAAAGCCAGATATCTTTTATAGAAAGTCCGGCCATAATAAACGAGGTCGTCAAAGAGCTGGACCTTAGGAACGGCCAGGGGATGATCCTTACCACCGAAGAGCTGTTGAGAAAGATATCTGTCTCGCCGGTCTGGGACGCGGACATAATAGAGATAAAAGTGTCTTCCGATAAGCCCGAAGAATCATCCGCAATAGCGAATTCCGCAGCAAGGCAATACGCAAAATGGGTCCAGCGCGTGAACAGGCAGGAGATCGAGTCCGTAAAAGCATACCTCTCTGCGGAGATCGAGAAAGTAAAGAAAGTACAGGCGGCGAACGATTCCCGGCTTGCCAGTCTGGAGAAAAAGCCTGGGCCTTTGGTCCTTGGCGAGGATACACAAAAAAAATGCAAAAGGAATGCTGATGCCGAGATAGAGAAGATCCGGCTGGAGGTGTCGATAGGAAGGCTCAAGAGCAGAGGCCTTCTGGGAAAAGATGAAGGACATGTGCAGTCACTGGAAAGAAAGCTCGCGGTGATCAAAAGGTCCCTGGCCAGGTATGCGGAAGATAAAAAGAACATGCGCCCGGAGGAACGGGACCTTTATGAAGCCGTCAAGAACAAGCAAGTCTATAACGTGATATATCCGCTGCTTGTGAACCGGCTCAATGAGATAAAAGTGTCGGAAGCGGTAAAATCCTCTCCCGTGCAGATCATTTCGTTCGCCTCGGCCGGCCAGAGAGCCGGTAAACCGGCGATATTCGCGGGATTTATACTTTCTTTGCTCGCTTCTTTATTTGCATCTCTGATAGCGGTCTTTATTGCTGATTATGCCGATCCTTCGCTAAAGACCCCGGAGGAACTGGGACAGTTTTTCAGGATGAAAATGCTCGGGATGGTTCCCTTTGTGGACATCTCTGCGTTGTCGCATAACAGGCCGGTGGTCATAGGCAAGCTGTTCGATACCATACCGGCGTTCTCAAAGCTCAAAGAGATATCTTCGTCGGTAAATAACGCGGTCAAAGGCAAGAAGACCGTGCTTTTCGTTGCTCCTTTAGAAGACCGAAGCAGCCCTTTTATAGCGGCCGGTTTTGCCGCT
>JAKLHX010000075.1 GCA_022709925.1 Candidatus Margulisiibacteriota bacterium | reverse complement strand
CAGATCGACATAACTTTGAGCTTTGGCCTGATATTTTAGACGAATCTCTTCCGGGCTGCGTTTGAGGACGATCTCGCTGAAATCCAGCATGGGATTGATCAGAATAGCATCGCCGACATGGACATCGCAGATATATTTCTCGTCGTAGATAAGGTCGTCGATATCAAATCCTACACGTATGGCATGTTGTTTGGCTTTGACAACGAGATCTCTCAATGCTTCCGACCAAGGATATCTGACGATGATCATGATCTTAAAAAGCTTTATGTGTTCTTCTGCGCGCGGCAGTTCGTCCTCAAAAATATATATGCCGTGCCAGGCCCCGCTTTTTAATAAAGCCTGGCACATGTTATAAGCCCTGTATCTGGGGGTGTTCCTGTCGTATTTTTCGCATATATATACGATCAGTTCTTTGCCGCATTCCTTGGCGTTTAACGCGTCCGCCATCCTGTCCTCAAAAGGGATGTCCCATGGACCTTTGTGTGTGGGCGTTGCCGTGCTTAAGCGGTACATTTTATTTTTTATATCCTTTTGGACATAGAGTCGAGAGTGTCCGCAAGACTGCTTTCCCAGTCCGTGCTTATTTTGTTGTTGAGGTAGTTTTTTTTGCGCAAAACAGGGTCTTGGGCCAGCTTTACGCATTTATCAAGGCCATCCATCATTCCGAGCCCCTCCAGATCCCCGCAGATGATGTTCTCCGAATAATCCATTTGTTGTTTGTTCCCGTACCTGTTGGTAAGTACGATACCGCCGGAAGATGCAACATCCAAAGGCGGATAGCTCGGGTGTGGAGTGTACATGAGGCATATGCCGATATCTACGGTCCGGATGAAATCGGCATATTCCTTCAATCCAAGTTTTCCGAGTTGTATAGGTGCCGTTCCGTTGCAAAATACCAGGTCAGGAGTTCTTTCTCCGGCGAAATAGATATCCCAGCTGTCTTTGTCCAATATCCCGGTCCTGAATCCGTCATCGATGAGTTTCATTCCCCGATAAAAAAGATTCCTGGGATTGTTCGGCCTGGAGTAGAAGAACAATTTCTTTTTAGATTTGCTCTTAAAGGAATCTTCGCCGGGGAAGTAGATGTGTTTCGGGAACGCGGGCTCGAAGTAAGTGCTGTTCTTTGCGATGTTTTTAAATCCGTTGAGGACATAATGGTCGTGGAGCAGTTTCGAATTTATTATGTAATCTACTGATTCGTCGTCCAATATCTCCCGGCAGAAGGACTGGTCGTCCCCGTTGGGATAGAAGGCATATTCCGTTTCTTGCAGCAGGTAAAAACAGCGATCGCGCCTGTTCGCGCTCTTTATGGCCCTGGTCGTCCACCAGGATGTGGACATGAATATGTCGTTCTTTGACACCTCAAGTTTATATATGTTCTGTTTATAGCTGCGTTCGTGGTCGGAATAGAACTCGACGTTCTCAGGCCTGTCGAGCTTTAGAAAGTCTATGAAGTCAAAATAGTCCTTCGGATTGTTTTCCGCGTAGCGCGTGATGATGCGCAGAGGCATCCCTGTCTTTTTAGCGAATATGGTGGACAATATTATCGCGGTCGCGACCCCGCCGAACAAGTTCCAGCTTGAGAGACAGTCTGTTACCATGTTGAAGCGTGGCTTGTCCCTGCTAACGTCAATATGCTTGACCGGTTGTATGTGGTTGAATTTTTCCCAAAAAAGACGGTTCGCCTGTAAGGGTTGCGCCTTGATATGTCCGGACGGCGGTCTTTTATTAAGTCGTCCCTTGATCTTGCGGACGGTTTTCCGTGCCGTTTCTTTTGTCCCGTTTTCGTTGAGATGTTTGATCGCTTTTTTAATAAGCCGGATTATTCGAAGCATAGATACCTTATTATAATGCAAAAGAAGTTCTTTTATTTGTTAGACGAATATCAGGACACATAGAAAATGGAACAAAGATCCAGCGAGCACGAATATATGCCAAAGCTCATGGAACCCGAAATGCTTTGAAAAATTCGGTCTCTTAACGGCATATACGATCCCCCCGATGGAATAGGACAGGCCTCCTGCTATAAGGAGATAGACCCCGTTCAGCGGAAGCGCCTCAAGCAAAGGGTTTAGCGCTATCAGGACCATCCATCCCATTCCTACATATATAAGGGTCGTTATCCATCTCTTTACATTTATATATACCGATTGCACCAATATCCCCGTAATGGCCAGCCCCCATATAATGCCGAACAGCGACCATCCCCATGGACCTCTCATGGTGACGAGGCAGAACGGCGTATAGGTCCCGGCTATCAGAAGATAGATCGACAAGTGGTCCAATTTCCTGAACAGCTGGTCTTTACCTCCTGCCTCTTGCGGGAGCCAATGGTATAGAGTGCTGAAAGAGTAAAGAATTATAAGTGTCGCTCCGTATATGGAGAATGAAACTGTTCTCCATGGGTCCCCATATCCCGCCAATATCAGCAACACCAGTGCCGCTACGGAAAGCGCGGCGCCTAAGAAATGCAAAGCTCCGGACAAAGGGTCCTTGAGTTTTATAGGAGAAAACCTCGTCAAAATTTTATCAGTTCTTTTATTTTTTTAGCCGCATCCTCTTTCAGACGCTCTGCTTCTTCAGAGACCTTGTTGGTTATGGCCGTTTTTGCCTTTTCTTTTTCTTCGTTTATTATCTTTGTCGCTTTTTCCTCGACCTTCTTTTTAAGGTTCTCGACCGGCTTTTCAAAGATAGGCTTGGGGATAGGGAGCTTAAGGCTTCCCGTAAGTTCAAACGTGAGCTCCAACCAACCCGAAGGGTCCCGCAAAAGCTCGAACTCCTTGCTCAGGCCCGTTGTGGCGTGTGGTGCAAGGGATAGTGTCAGGCGGTTGCCGGCTATCCATATCAGCCTGTTTAGGTCTATCCCGCCTTTAAAGTTGAGCTTAAAGTCGTTGTGCGCAAAAGCCAGGTCTCTGATATTCACGATGCCGTTCTTTATGCCCGCGTCAGCGATAAGCTCTCCGATCTTCAGGTCCCCTTTGAGGGAATTTGACTTTATTATGTCCCCGACGGAGGCCAGTATCTTAGTTCTTTTTATTTCGCCGTTTTTCAGTGAAAGCTTCGCGTCTCCGGTAAGATTTTTCAGTATTGTCTTTGGTTCGACGCCTCTACCGCTTAAAGAAACGATAATGTCCAATTTTCCGTATATCTTGTTTTTAAGGTCCTTATAGTCGGTCAAATTGGTAAGGAACGTATCGATGACCGAATTGGAGAACGGATGAGCATTGAATCCCTTGAGCCTCATATCCTTAGCTTCGTAGGCTAATCCGGGAACGTTCAGGTTCGCTTTTGCTGTTCCCGACAGCGATCCTTCATAGAACTTTATTTCTTTCAGGTCGAGCGTCGCATTTTTGTTCGTGATCCCCGCAGACAATACGATCTTGTCCACTGTGAAATTCTGGAATGTGAGATTTGATATGTCGATAGCAGCTTTTGCTTTGAGGGTTCTCGGGATGGAAGCCGTCAATTGGTCGACGGTCTTTGTGAGATCGGTCTTTTTTGCGGTCTTTTTATCAGGCGAAGAGAATATGGATAAAAGCGGATCCACTGATATCTTTTTTGATGACAGGGACAGGGAGATGTCGGGGCCTTTTTTAAAGCCCGAAGCGGTTAGCGATGCGTTGGCGCTTTCTCCTGCTATCGACAGCGTAATAGGGGACAGGACAACGGTCTCTTTTTGGAGATCTGCCTTTGCCTTACAGGAAACAGCTATCGGCACGGTTTTTCCCTGGTAGACAACGTTAGAGGAGGCTTTTATCTCGACCGGTTTTGACATCGCCAGCTCAAAGCCTGATACGGAAAGGTTGAAGTCGTTGATAGAAGACGCGGTCCCTGCTCCTTTATCCTCATAGACCATCTTTCCGTCCCTGATGTAAAAACTTTCCATGAATAGTTCAAATGGAAGGGCCGTCTTTTCGCCGGGTTTCTTATCTTCTTTCTTCTGCGGGGCCAAAAGGTCGGAAAAGTTGAACTCGCCGGACGGAAGTTTTTCTATGAATATCTCGGGCTTTGCCAGTCCGGCCTTTTTTATGACAAGCTTTCTCTGAAGCAGAGGCCAGAGATCGTAGTGGAGCTCGATGGCGTCGGCTGAAATGAAATGTCTTTTCGCGTCATTTCGCCTTTCTGAAATTGATATCTTCTCCAGCTTTATCCCTGTGAAGATATTAAAGGATGCTTTTTCTATTTTTACTTCCCGGTGGAGCGTTTTCGACATTTCTGCCGCGGCAAAGTCCTTTATCTTGTCAAGAGGCAGGAACATTGCCAATACTACGGATGCGATGACGACCAATGCTGCTCCCGACGCGAGCGCGATCCCAGCCCATTTAAATATGTTTTTCATGGGAGTATTTTAGCACAATCCGGGAGTGGATTTAAGACGGTCTGACCCCGTGATCTCGGGTCGTTTTTATGGGGCAATGCCGCAAATCGTGGGATTTTTTCAAAATCTGTCCGATAATATACCGTAAGACAAATAAATAAAGAGGGAAATATTGTGATTAAAGCAGTCGAAAGATTGTTGCCGGGGGCAAGGCCTGTAGGTATGATGGGTTCGCTTGCCAGGGCTCCAAAGACATTTGATATCCAAGGAAGGCGTTTTGATGTTGCGGAGTTTGCCAGTGATTTTTTGAGAAGTCCGGTCACCTTGACGCCTCTAAATAATGACGGGCGCAGATTTTTTAGCACTCGACTTAAGAATACTTCTTCTCTCGTTGAAGAGACAAGTCCTGTATGCTTGATCGGTGCGGAGGTCAGGACTCTTGACGGCGGAATAAGGGCCCTTCCGGGCAGTGTCGGTGATGATCCGACGAAATGTGTGGATCTTCCTTCCTTTGGCCTTGCGGACGAACTTTTATACAGGCTACAAAAAAGATCAACGATCGGACATTTTATGCCAAACACCCATATGGATGTCTGGTGTATGAAAGAAAGCAATAAGATCCCTGTCAACTGGGTTTGTGTTTGGGCCGGAATATCTGGGCCAACAGAAAAAATGGCGGTCATAAATCTTGCAAATGTATTTATGATCGGCAGCGAACCTTTTATGGTCTCGGAAGAAAGACGTATATCCCTGAATGTGCAGGCTTGTCTGGAAGATGCGGCCACGCATCCTTTTTCAGTAGACTTGATGCTTCGGCTGCCGGGCGAGATGCATTCACTTTATGGAATGGTCGCCAAGATAAAACCGGTTTCTCTTAGGGTGGGGGGCACGTTTTATGCGTCGACCGAATCGGATGTGCGCTTTCCCTTCTGGGCTGAAATGTTCCCCAGATTGTTCGACATCAGTCCGTATGAGGCTTTTGACGGCTCTCATGCGGTTTCCATATCCAAAATGTCTCCGGACGGCAGTTTTCTTTCGACAAGGCAGAGCGTCATGATCGGCAGGAGTTTCTTTGAGCCGGAGAAGACCGGATATCTTTGGACTTTTGAATAGGTCGTGAGGCGCTAATTGTATTGAGCCTGTAATCTGTAGCCGTATTCTTTAAGCCATTTTCTGCGGTCTTTATGGTCGGGAAGCGTTCGTTCCACCAACGCCCAGAACTTTTTAGAATGGTTCTTTTCCCTTATATGGGCCAACTCATGGACGACGACGTAGTCCAGGACCGTGTCTTTGGCTTTTGCCAGTTTCCAGTTTATCTTTATGTCTGCCCGCCTGCAGCAGGTTCCCCATCTTTTTCTCGCGCTTGATATCCTGAAGGAGTCATATTCGATCCCCATCTTTAAAGAATACAGGTCAAGCCTTTCTTTTATGATGCGGGCGGCTTCTTCCTTGTCTTCTTTAGAGAAGGTTATGCAGTCTATCATTGAGAGGTCTTCAAGTTGTCTTATCCGCATGGTCTTTTTCTTTTCGATCCACGTTTTTTTTGCTTCTATAAAAGCGCGGACAAATGCTTTGTCCGCTTTTTTAGGCGATCTTACGATGAGCTTGGCCTGCGGGGATATCTCAAGGGA
>JAKLHX010000074.1 GCA_022709925.1 Candidatus Margulisiibacteriota bacterium | reverse complement strand
CAAAAAGACCGAACAGGTCCACCTGATAATAGGGTCCAAAGGCGTCGCGCAGACGGATGAAGAACGATACATCTTTACTTTGCTTGACAATATACTCGGCGGCTCGATGAGCTCGCGGCTGTTCCAGGAGATCAGGGAAAAAAGGGCCCTTGCTTATTCTATATATTCGTTCAATCAGGGATTTAAAGGAGCGGGCATATTCAATATTTATGCCGGTACGAGGAAAGAGAATTTTGAGCAGGTGATAGAGCTTATCACGCAGGAGATGGCAAAGATAAAAAGGGAAGGCATCACAAAAGACGAGATGGAGCGCGCAAAAGAGTTCGTGAAAGGCTCCATGGTCCTGGGTCTTGAATCCAGCAATAACAGGATGAATTACATAGCGAAATCGCTGTTTTACTATGATAGAATAATACCCGTCGACGAAATATTCGAAAAGATAGACCTGGTGAAAGCCGAAGACATCGTGACCATTGCCAATAAATTGTTTGTAGATAAGTACATGAATTTGGCCGTGATCGGAGATTTTGAAGAGCTGCCGATCAAAGAAATACGGATATAGGGAGACAAATCAATGTCAAAAATAAAAGTCGTCGTTAACGGCGCCTGCGGGAAAGTGGGCCGTGAAGTCGTAAAGGCAGTATCAAAAGAGCCTGATCTTGAATTGGCAGGAGCCGTCGATATTTCCTGTGGCGGAAGCGACAGCGGAGAGATCGCCGGAGCAGGAAAAAACGGGATAAAGATCTCTTCTGATCTTGCAAGAACGATAACCGACACAAAGGCCGATGTTGTCGTAGATTTCACCATACCAAAGACGATCATGGCTTCAATTAAGACCGCCGTGAGCGCAAAAGCAAATGTGGTCGTCGGGACAACGGGGCTTTCCGAGAACGATCTCAAAGAAATAAGTTCATTGTGCGAAAAGAACGGGGTCAACGTGCTTGTAGCCCCTAATTTTGCGATAGGCGCCGTGCTCATGATGAAATTCGCCTCCGAAGCGATAAAACTCATGCCGAAAGCGGAAATAATAGAGCTCCATCACGACCAAAAACTAGATGCTCCGTCCGGCACAGCCATAAAAACAGCGGAAATGATGAAAAGATCCTCCGGCGTAAAAGATATCCCGATCCATAGCGTAAGGCTCCCTGGATTTGTCGCACATCAGGAGGTCATATTCGGCGGGCTCGGACAGACGCTCACCATAAGACATGACACGATAAACCGCGAATCATTCATGCCGGGCGTAATGATCGCCGTCAAGAAGATCAAAGGGCTCAAGGGACTGGTTTACGGCTTGGAAAATATATTGTAAGATCCGCCCCAGACAAAAATAAAAACCTGAAATCCCCCGGTTTTTCGTTCGATATAAAACCAAAGCTTAATAGAAGCCTCTTGTCGTTTTAGGGACTATAAAAATGCGGATTTCTAGCAAATTGGAATTTATAGGGGGAACTCCCCAGATTAGGAATATGGGGCAGATATCCGTTACCACCTACAGAGTGAGCCCCCGAATAAATGCCTTTGCGCTCCCAGAACAATGGCATCCTGGGAAATATCATTTATATATCCTGCCAGAACAGGGGGCATCTTTCCGCGACCTCGGAGAAGCTGATCGATCTGCACTAAACAAGCTGTTGGCCATTCCACAAATACAATATACAACTATAGCTTATCCTGAGGGGGGCGCTCCAAACGAAGATTTTAGACACGAAACAATAAAAGTTGCGGGTATAGCAGACACGGAGGATGTTTACGTTGCTCCGTTTAGGCCGGATTATTTGTCGGAATTCGATTCCTTTCATTGGTATAGCTGGACGCAACATCCTCAGGTTGTAAACCCCGTCTTAACAGGCGATTATGGAGAGATACTCCCGGTGACAGCCGAAATAATCCCAACCATGAATTGCTCTTACCGCTGTGGAATAGACGGAAATGGGCCTGGATGCTCATACACCGACGCAAAAAGACTACTCGGTTTATGGGATGCACCAAACAGATTTAATGACCCCGGCGTACACATGCTTAGTTGGGACACTATGAAAACCGTCATTGATAAATTAATTTCCGCCGGTGTTTTGGGATTGATATTCACTGGCGGTGGCGAACCGATACTGAACGAACTCACCGTGCCAGGGATCAGATACGCCCGTGAAGCAGGGGCAGATGTTGAGCTCTTCTCAAATGGGAGCATTTTAACCCCCGAGATAGTGCAAGAAATAGTACGTGCTCGTTTACAAATCGTCAGAATAAGCATGAATGCGGGAACAGAAGAAGGGCACAGATGCCATCATAACTATTTGAATCCGGAAGCCCGTCATTTTGGGACGGTTTTAAAAGCTTTGGAATACTTCGCAAGGGAAAAAGCAGCCACCGGTTCTCCGCAAAATTTTGGCGTTGCTTACCTTGTAAGCAACCGAAATCGCAACAACTTGGCTACAGCAGCACAAATTCTTCTTTCAATAATTGACAAACATCCTGGCGGAATAGACTTTGTTTCGGTAAGGCCGGAAATAGATTATTTCGGAAGAAAAAAAACAACTCCGGAAATAATCCTCGAAGAAGCGGAAGCAATAAAAGAATTCGCTCCTGAATTTGAGAATAGAGGCGTTGCATTCAGCTATTTCTTCAGGATCCCTACAGAAGGCAGAGCTGAAAAGGGATACAGTCAATGCAGAGCCTTGAGAATGTTCGGGGAAGTCGGCCCTTCCGGAGAAATGTTCCAGTGCTGCGATAGGAACGGTCATCCGCATTATAAAGTGGGAAACCTGTTAAGTCATTCGATATATGAAATATGGCACAGCAGTGAGTATCAGGCATTGCTGGACAAAATGAACAAAGCCGCTCTTTCCATATGCCCTCCTGTATGTAAGCCCCATGTCTTCAATCTTATTTTTGAGGGAATAGAACAAATGAGGGCTCAGGGTAGAATATCAGAGGTCGAAGATTGGATAAAGGCGCAGCAAGAAACGCTGCCAAAACATCGCTTCCACAATCTTTTATAGCTTCAGAAAGTTGTGAAATCCACACCGTTTTTTCACGATATATACACAGGTAGGGAATAACACTCTAAAAGGAGAAAGACACATGGTCGCATCGTACAAAACAGTTCTGCAGACAAGAATGCCCGCGCAATTCACAACTCTAAGGTCTCCATTAAGGACAGGGAATTTAGGAGTACTTGCAAATCCTGTAATATCAACCGAAGCAAAAAGACCTATACTTACCGATCTTATGAGAAGAGCTATAGCAAATGTGCCCGCCGGCGAGATCGAAAGGTCTTTAACGTTAACAGACGCAAAAGAGTTGGAAGCCGCACAAAAAAGGATAGCGGCCGCTTGCCAAATGGTCAACAGGCCCGCCCCGGGAACAATGGCTTTCGCAACAGCCGGTGACTATTTCGCATTAACTCCTAATACTCCGCGAGTCGGCGGAGAAGCGTGGAAAGATGTACAGATCCTCATGCATTCTCCTGAAGAGCTCCTGGAAATGACGCAACGAGGCGTTGAGATAATAAGGGGGAATTCTGAAGAGGGCGGACTTTCGGGCGTCGCACTAGGGCTTCCGGTAGCGGGCGAGGCTTCAAGGGCTCAAAAATTCGCGGCAGACCATCCTGAACTTATCGAAAAGATCTACGCTTTAGGCGCCGAGAAAGATATGATACCTCCCAGATTCTTATATCCGATATCAACAGCTAATGGCCCGAAGACACTTTTTGGCTTGATGTTGAATAATTTCCTTGCGACATCGGGTTCTCTCGGACGGTTAAGCTTATCAATAAACATGTTCAATGCAAAAAGCAGCGATCTGGTAATGGAAGCGCTGAGAAAAGAAGGTTTTGGAGATCTTCCCGACGACCAGCTTGAATTGTTGCTCGGTTTCGTTCAATCAAGCGCCCCCAGGATGTTCCTCTCTGATATGGCAGAGACCAAGGATCTTTTCTCGACAGGACACGGAGATTATCCAAACACTCTGGCAACAGCCGATATGTATAGGACCATGGAAGGAATGGGGATAAAACAATTCATCTTCGCAAATTCGGATGAGTTCCTATGGGGCGCAGACCCGACAATGATAGGTCTGGCGGACAGGCTTATAGGAATGGGATACGACGGAATGGTAATGGTCGTGCCAAATTCCAACAATCAACCGGGCGGCGGGGTCGTAAGAGGACTATTGAAGCCCTCCTCCCCATTCAGGCTATGCGAATCAATGTGCCTTCCGGCTGATCTTTCTGACGGCATAAAAAATCCTTCCGCGGTGAACACTACATTTTATATACTCGGCACAGAAGCAGCAGCAAGCGCCACCGCCAGATTCCTTGAGACCGCTCCCGGCTTGGACATAAAGACCACCAAAGAAAGAGGTAGTGTAGAACAGGCCGGCTGCCTTGAAACATGGGCCGGAAATGAATTCACCAACAACTTGAACTGCGCTTTTGTGATGGCCCCGAGAGCAGGTTATTTTTTGGGGATAAAGACCCTTGAACATTCACATTCCGACAAGGTCCCACCTGAACTAAAGGATTTTCCGAACCCGAGATTCGCGAACTGGTCATATGAAAGAGTTGTAAAGTATCTGGCAGATACACAGCCGGCTCTTCTTCAAAGACTTGTGGAGGGCGATAAGACCGTGGCTTATGAAATATGGAGAAACGGGTATAGTTATCTTGCCGATCCTTCGATAACAGGCGTTCAGGGATAATCCGAGGCTCATAAGAAACAAAAAAGACCCCCCGAAATTCGGGGGGTCTTTAATTTTAATCCGGCCTTGAACCTTTTATCCCATCACCACTTCAACTTTGCAAACCTTCTTTGTCTTGACATAAGGGATAAGATTGCCTTCAACGTCTTTCCCGTCGACTTTCATGGAAACAACGCCTTTGCTCACATGGCTTGGGTTAGAGATCTTTACACTGTAGTCGCATCCCCTAAAATGCCTTTTCGCTTCAAATCCGTTCCACGAAGACGGGATGCAAGGATCTATAACTAATCCTTCGTAATCGGGCCTGATCCCGAGTATGTACTGCGATATAGCGATAAAGTTCCACGCGGCGGAACCGGTTAGCCAGCCGTTCTTGGCCTCGCCGAAGTCTTTGTGGTCTTTGCCTGCTATCATCTGGCAGTAAATATAAGGCTCCATCTTGTGGATGTCAGGTATTTTGTTCTTTTCGGTCGGCGAGATCGCTTTGTAATACTTAAATGCCTGGTCCCCGCGGCCGATCATACATTCCGCGATCATTATCCAGGGATTAGGATGGCAGAAGATAGCGCCGTTCTCTTTTAATCCCGGCGGATAGATCGATATGGAACCGAGTTCCGGATAGAACTTTGAGAAAGACGGCTGAAGTATCATGATGCCGTATTCTGTCGCGAGATGTTTGTTCACCGAGTCCAGACATTTTACGGCGCGTTCACCGTCAGCAACTCCGCCAAGCACCGCCCATCCCTGCGTTTCAAGGAATATCTTTCCCTCTTTGTTCTTTTTGGAGCCTACCGGTTTTTTGTTGTCGTCAAAGCCCCTTACATACCACTCCCCGTCCCATGCCACTTTGTTTATCTGTCCCTTTACTTTTTCATAAAGCTTTTCATACTTTTTGGCATCGGCTTTTTTCTTTGCCAGGCCCGCTATCCTGCTCATCTCAAGGCAGGCGCCCGCAAGCTGCTGCGCTACCATAACGGTTTCTGCCTGCTTTTTGGGCCCGAGCATGTTGAGGCAGTCGTTCCAGTCGGCAAACCCCGCAAGAGGAAGCTTATGAGGACCTATGTTCTTAAGCGAGAAATTTACCGCCTTGGCCAGATGTTCGTACATTGTTCCTTTTTTGCCGGAATCGTACGGGACCTTCTGAGAAAGGAATTTTAGGTCTCCGGTTTCTTTCAAGTATGAAGCCACGGCATATACGAGCCATATATGGTCATCGCTGTATCCCTCTCCGTTGCCTTTTTTTGTGAGCGGAGAATA
>JAKLHX010000073.1 GCA_022709925.1 Candidatus Margulisiibacteriota bacterium | reverse complement strand
GCGAAGCGTTTTAGCCCCTATTTCAGCCAAGTATTGAGCGGCTTCTTCTTTAGGCAACTCCAGAATCTCTTCCTCAAGCTTTGTGCAGATCCAGACCGAAATATCCCCTGTGTTTTTTGCCGCCCTTTGCGCTTCTTCGACAAAATGATTGCCGCCGGAGATAAAAGATTTCTCATCCATATTGGCTATTATCATGCGGGGCTTCATCGTCAACAGAAAAAGAGGCCTCAAAACATCTTTTTCTTCGTCGCTCCAATCGACGGAAGAAAGCAGAAGTCCTTTGCTTAAGGCCTCCTGTGTTTTTTTTAATGCACTTACATGCGCCAGCGCTGTTTTATCGTTGGCTTGCAAAAGTCTTTGAAGAGCCGGCGTTGATCTTATGTCCGAAAGCTTTTTTTCTACCGTTCCCAGATCGGCCAACATCAGCTCGGCATTTATCGTCTCGATGTCCCTGACCGGATCTGGGGCGCCCTCGACATGTACGATCGACGGGTCGTCAAAACATCGCACAACATGCGCGACCGCATCCACTTCTCTTATGTTCGCGAGGAATTGGTTCCCCAACCCCTCTCCTTTGCTCGCTCCTTTTACGAGACCGGCAATATCAACAAACTCTATCGTGGTGAGGACTTTTTTCTTTGATCCCGTCATATCGGCTAAGCGGTCCAGTCTTTCGTCCGGGACGAAAACCACTCCGATATTTGGGTCGATCGTAGTAAAAGGATAATTTGAAACTTCGGCGTGGGCTTTTGTAAGACTATTGAATAAGGTGGACTTCCCTACGTTCGGCAACCCGACGATCCCGATCTTCAGCGACATTTTGTTATTTCCAGGGAAATATCGAGCGCTTTGGGAGAATGAGTAAGGGCTCCTACAGAGATAAAATCCACCCCGGCATTTGCGATCTTTTTTATGTTCTTTAAATTTACCCCGCCAGAAGCCTCCAGAAGGACCTTTTTCCCTGTCTTTTTAAAATGGCTCTTAGTCATTTTTACTGCTTTTTTAATCCTGGACGCTGACATGTTGTCCAAAAGGATCCTATCCGGCATGGCACTGAGAGCCTTTTTAAGTTCCGGTAAGGTCTTCACCTCGACCTCTACAGCCTTCCCCGTCCTTCGGGCTTTTGAAACGGCTTTTTTTATATCCGGCTCGGCTACAAGATGATTGTCCTTTATCAGGACCGCATCATATAACCCCATTCTGTGGTTCGTGCCGCCTCCCATTTTGACGGCGAATTTTTCGAGCGCTCTGAGGTTCGGGGTGGTTTTTCTCGTATCGAGTATCGTTGCTCCGGTGCCCGCACAAAGCTTTACGAATTTTCCAGTTAATGTTGCAATACCGGACAATCTTTGGATAAAATTGAGAGCAAGCCGTTCTCCTGAGAGTATCGGACTGGCAGGTCCGCTCAAGGAAGCTATAACATCGCCCTTTTTTATTTTTTGCCCGTCTTTTTTGTGTGCTACAAACGATATTTTTTTATTAAGGGACGAGAATACCTGTTTAGCAATACCCACCCCAGCCAACAGGCCGTCTTCCTTTGAAACGATCACCGCTTTTGCTCTCATGCCGGAAGGAACGAGACATTTTGTGGTTATATCCCCTTTGCCGAGATCCTCTTTGAGGGCTCTTTTTACTATGTCTTCCATATTTTTTATCTCAAGAAAAAGACGGTTATATAATAGTATAGGATCGGGGCGGTAAAAATGAAGCTATCCATCCTGTCGAGCACCCCGCCATGGCCGGGGACAATATTGCTTGAGTCTTTTACGCCGGCATCCCTTTTTATGATCGATTCTGATATATCGCTTATCTGGGCAAACACGCCTATAAGAGCGCCCATTAACAGGTAATGGATCATGTTGGCAGGAATAAGTGTGTTCTCATAGAACATGCCGAAAGCTATCGCCGCGATCATTGCCCCAATGAATCCCGCAATAGCGCCTTCGACAGTTTTCTTTGGGCTTATATACGGGCTCAATTGCCGTTTACCTATCTTTTTCCCGACAATATAGGCCAAAGTATCAGCGATCCAAACAGCGAACATCAGGAAGAAAAGGAATATCCCGTTATCCGTAAGAGCCCTCAAAAGAACAAGGTAGCTAAAAAGCCATCCTACATAAAGTATCCCGAGCACCGTAACGGAAATATTTGCTGTTGCCTGGGCGCTTCTGCGGATGAATATCCCGGCACAAAAACATGAAATTATGGCTGCTGTCAGGATCGCCGAAGAAACCGGCTCCCAGTCCGGATGTTTCAGCGTATTGTGGATGAGCACTATTATCAGCAGACTGAAAAAATTCCCAAGCGTATAATACGGGTTAAACCCTTTCTTTTTCATCAGGTTGTAAAATTCGTTTATGGATATGGTGGCCAGCACGGAGACCAGCAAGAAGAACCATATACCTCCGAAATATGTGCAGGCAAATATTATGGGGACCGCCGCCAATATAGTAAAAAGCCGTTCCATCATCTTTATTTTACCTCCCAAATCTCCTGGACCTGTTCGAATATTCCTTTATTGAATCCATGAATTCCTTTTTTCTGAAATCAGGGAAAAAGGTGTCGACCACTATTATTTCCGAATACGCCACTTCCCACAGAAGAAAATTGCTTATCCTCATATCGCCTCCGGTGCGTATCAAAAGGTCCGGATCGGGGATGTTCGGCATATACAGATTTTTTGATATCGTGTCTTCGTCTATATCTTCGGCAGAAGCGTTCGAGGCAACTATCTTTTTGACGGCATCTGCTATCTCTGCTCTGCCGCCGTAATTATACATGACCTGAAGATTGAGCCCCGTATTGGATGCCGTAGCGTTCTCTATCTCGGCGATCTTTGCATGCATCTCCTCTTTTTTTATCTCGTTGAGCCTGCCTACGAAGCGTATCTTTACGTTCTTCCTGCGCAAGGTTTCCGTTTCGGTATTTATGGCCTCGATGAACAGCCATTCCAGGTATTGGACTTCGTCTTTAGGCCTGAATTTGTTTTCCGTGGAGAAAGCATATATTGTCAAATATTTTACGCCCGTCTCTATGCATGCATTGTAAATATCCCTGAGGGCTTCGAGAGCATATCTGTATCCCGCGACTTTCGGCAGGTTCCTTTTTTCCGCCCATCTGCGGTTCCCGTCCATTATTATTGCGACATGGGCCGGAACATTCCCTATATCATCGCCAGATACGGCTGGCTGTTCTTGCTTTTTAAAAACGGAGAAAATATTGATCATAGATATTGCCCGACTTGACGGAATGGCCTAATAAGACGGCTAAACTTCCATCACTTCTTTTTCTTTTAAAACGACCAGCTTGTCAATGCCGGAGATCTCGTTGTCCGTAAGCTTTTGTATCTCCTGGTCAAAGTGCTTGACCTGGTCTTCCGTAAATTTCTTGGAGTCTTTCTGTGTTTTCACTTCATCTATGGAATCGCGCCTTATGTTCCTTATCGCGACCTTAGCTTCCTCGGAATGTTTCTTTATGGTCTTTACCAGGTCTCTTCTTCTTTCTTCGGTCATCTGAGGAAGGATTACCCTTATCAGCGTCCCTTCGACTTTCGGCATAGCTCCAAGGTCAGCCTGCTGGAGCGCTTTATCTATTGCGGTTACGGCACCTTTATCATAAGGCTGTATGGCGATCTGTTTTGATTCCGGGGTGGATATGTTTGCGACCTGTTTTAACGGGACCGACGTACCGTAATAATCTATATGGATATTTTCGACAAGAGCGGCGCTTGCGCGTCCCGTCCTTATTGACGAGAGCTCTTTCCTGAAAGTTTCGATGGTCTTCCCCATTCTGTCCTTGGTCTTTTTCATGATATCGTCTGTCATTTTATTTCTCCACTACGGTCCCTACCGGTTTGCCGAGCAGGGCCTTTTCTATGTTCCCGTTCTTTGTAAGGTCTAGAACTATTATCGGTATCTCGTTGTCCATGCAGAGAGAAACGGCGGTCGAGTCCATTACTTTCAGCCTTTTCTTGAGTATCTGCATGTAGCTTACCCTTTTATATCTTCTGGCAGCCTTGTTCTTTACCGGATCGTCCGTGTATATACCGTCGACTTTAGTCGCTTTCAATATCACATCGGCTCCGACTTCCGCCGCTCTGAGTGCCGCGGTAGTATCGGTCGTAAAATAAGGGTTCCCCGTCCCTCCTGCAAATACCACGACGCGGCCTTTTTCCATGTGCCTTATCGCGCGGCGTCTTATATAAGGCTCGGCTATCGCGAACATCTCTATTGCCGTCTGGACTCTGCAGAAGATCCCTACTTTTTCAAGCGCGTCCTGTATGGCAAGGGCGTTTATGACCGTGGCAAGCATCCCCATATAATCCCCGGTCGCCCTATCCATGCCTCCAGTACTTCCGGCCATACCTCTAAAAATATTCCCGCCCCCAACGACAATGCCTAATTCCACTTTGTGTTTTTTTAATTTTTTTATTTCTTCGGCAAGCATTTGCAGGGTTTCTTGGTCGATACC
Organism: Candidatus Margulisiibacteriota bacterium; assembly: GCA_022709925.1. Classification (GTDB taxonomy): domain Bacteria; phylum Margulisbacteria; class WOR-1; order JAKLHX01; family JAKLHX01; genus JAKLHX01. The sequence goes on along the minus strand of JAKLHX010000073.1, from coordinate 1,508 downwards.
GAATTTTTGCTTCCCGCCGATGAATTCGCCGCTAAGCTTGAGGAGAACGCGCTTATATTTTAGTTTCATGGATCTACGAAATTATAACAGAGATAAGAGAAGAGTGTCAAACAAGTCAGCCCCTCGGCTTACACGCCTCTATCATCGCATCATAAGCTAGTTTCATTCCATCAAATGATTTATATCCGTTCTTTTCGCTTCCGAACCAATAAGAGCCGACTACGAACCATCTGGCCCCCGCGTCAAAAGGAGCTTTTATCGTATCTCCGGTTATGGCCCCGTCGGCCGCAACAAGGTTTGGGAATCCAAGCGCTTTAAGTCTGGAAATATTACATAGTCCTCTTGTATCAAACCCGCGCCCACCGTCACCGGGAATGACCGTCATTGCCAGGGCAAAATCGGCGGCGGACCCGATCTCCTCCGCCAGAAAAGGCCCTTCATTCGGATTTATCACGATACCTGCCGACGACCCCGCAGCTTTCATTTGAGCCAATGCCACAAGGATATTATCGAAGCACAGACTATCTTGAATGAATGCCCCCAAATGAATGGACATAAAATCAGCAGATCCTCCAAACGACTGAAGATATGAGTTAAATTTTTGATGGCCGCCAAGAGTAGAAGGCCTTACCATAAAATGGGCATCGACCGGCAAGCCTACTTCTCTTTTCAATTCTCCTGCCAAATCAGGACAAAATATGTCCATGTTTGTCGGTTTCCCGCCGGTATCAACATATCTCGGATCAAAAATATCCAGATGGAGGGTTTTCGCGCCGGCTTGTCTTGCCATTTTTGCTCTTTCAATGAATTCCGCTCTGTTCCCGGCCCTGAGAAACGGGGACAAAGTCGTCAAAGAAGGGTTTATAACAGGAAGGGGGCTTCTCCTGAATGCTTCGCATCTTGATACTTTTTTCATTTGGGCCTCCTTATTTAAGCGTTTCAATATATCTCTCGAAAGATTTTTGGCAGAATTTCACCCTTTTTCCGTGTTAAAATTTAAGAGTGGGAACGGCTAAGCAATATACAAAAACCTATGATGTCATAGTGATCGGTGCGGGACATGCCGGCTGCGAGGCGGCATTGGCTTCGGCCAGGCTCGGATGCAAGACGCTTTTGCTTACTATGAACCTTGACACGGTCGCGGTAATGCCGTGCAATCCTGCTGTCGGCGGCCCTGCAAAAAGCCAGCTGGTCAGGGAAATAGACGCATTGGGGGGACAGATCGGCATAAACACCGATAAAACTTTCCTCCAGATGAAGATGCTGAATACCGCAAAAGGACCTGCAGTCCAATCGCTCAGGGCTCAATCCGATAAAAAACTCTACCATGTGGAAATGAAGAAAACTCTTGAAGCCCAAGAAAACTTGGATATAAAACAAGCGGTCGTAGACGAGATCCTTGTATCTTGTGGTCATGTCGAGGGGGTCCGCACAAAACTCAACATGATATATCTTGCTCTCGCTATCGTCGTGGCGGCAGGAACTTTTTTGAACGGGATAATACATGT
>JAKLHX010000072.1 GCA_022709925.1 Candidatus Margulisiibacteriota bacterium | reverse complement strand
GACATGGAGCGACCTGTCCTGGACGATATATTGAGCGATATAAAAGATGAGATAAGGCGAAGAGATCTCTCCGGGCGTTGCGATACGAGTAATTCTCTTTATGTCGAAGATGTCGACCGCCGGGAGAATTTTTTCCGGGTAAAGGCCAGGAAAATGAATATGAGGCTTAAGAAAAGCAGGTCCTATGTGCTGCTATTGCCGCTCGTAAATGCCTTGAGATATCTGTTCAACAACTCCAGGCATAAGAGTGGACCCAAATGGAAATAGCCATTATCTCCAATTCCGTTGTCCCGTATGATGCGATAGGCAATGATATCGATAAGATGTCCGCGATCCTCGGCGAGAAACACAAGTGCTATGTCTACAGTCCCTATGTGCTCAATAGAAGGACGGATACTATAAGCAGGAACGATCTGTTGGAGATGATCTCGGACGAGTCCAATCTTCTTATTTATCACCACAGTATCTTTTGGGATGATGTCGAGAATATATTAGGCAAGGCAAAATGCAAGATAGCGTTCAAATATCACAATATAACGCCGGCGCAGTATTTCAAAAATTACAGCGGACATTACTATGATCTTTGCAGGTTCGGCCGGGAACAGACAAAAAGGTTGTCGGAGAGATATCCCGATGCTTTATGGATTTCGGATTCAGAGTTCAATTCCGAGGATATAACCGCAGACAGAAAAGAGGTTATTCCTCCTTTTAATGATATTCGCGGTATATCTTCGTTGGAGCCGGACGATCATGTTCTGAACGGCCTAATCGAGAGCGATAAGATCAATCTTTTGTTCGTAGGGAGGATCGCTCCCAATAAGAACCACGCATTTTTATTCAGGATCTTGACCGACTACATCGGCAACTACGGCAGAAATATCCGTTTGTATATAGTAGGCAAGCAGGACAAAAAACTCAGGACTTATTATGAAGAATTGAAATATCTGGTAAAGAAAGCCGACCTGAAGGAATACGTAAGGTTCGCGGGCGAAGCCAGCGGACAAGAAATGCTTTCTTATTATCTTGGGTGTGACTTTTACGTTTGTCCGAGCGATCACGAAGGTTTTTGTGTCCCTATAGCGGAAGCGCAGTATTTCCGCCTGCCGGTAATAGCAAAAAAGGGCAGCGCCGTGACTGAAACCGCCGGGCCGGGGCAGTTGTTGTTGTCCGATGATCCGAGAGAGTACTCGGCCGCTATAGCGCTCTTGGCGGGCAGGCCGGATCATTTGAGATCGCTCGTCAAAAAAGGCTTTGAGAATTATGCTTCAAGGTTCGATAACGGGATCATAAAAGAAAAGTTCCTCCGGGTGCTTTCGGTATATACGGGAGAAGACATGTGAAGAAGCTTTTATATGCGAGCCCTTTTCCTCCTAAAAAAAGCGGGATATCGGACTATTCCGAAACAATGGTCTACGGCCTGAAAAAATATTTCGACGTGACATTGTTGACCGATGATTACAGGCTCTCTAACGAAAAATTATACGAGGACTTTGATGTAAAGGTCTATGGCAGGGATAAGATAGACTTTAACAGGTTCGATTCCATACTTTACAATGCGGGCAATTGCGCGGCTTTCCATAAATATATATATGACTGCGCCTTAAAGCATCCCGGATTTATTATCCTTCACGATCTGGTCCTGTATTATTTGACGCTTGAGTATTATCGGGACCGGACAGATTACTATTCCAAGATCCGCGAGATAGCCGGACCGGAAACTTTCTTCGAACTGAAGCTGGAGTTGCGGAAAGGGAAGGAGCTGTTGCATTGCGGCCCTGATATAGCAGTTAAAGCGCCTTTGAACAAAGAATTGCTCCTCAATTCGAAAGGCGTTATAGTACATTCGCAGTACTCGAAGGATAAGCTGTTGACGGAACATTCTTCCCTCAAGGTTCTGAAAATAGGACATCCTTCTTTTTCTTTCAGAACCGCCGACTTAAAAGGTGACCATCTGAAGAACACATTCGGGATCGATGACAGCGCTTTTGTCATCGCTTCTTTCGGGGCCATCCATGCTACGAGGCATAACGATATCGTATGCCGGGCAGTAAAACGCATGAACAGCGAGAGCAAGTCCAAGATCTATTATGTGATGGTCGGGACCGGGGACTTTGCTGACGGATATTTGGACAGCCATATTATAAAGACCGGCTATGTTCCTCAAGATCTTTATGATGATATATTGAGTCGATGCGATATTGTTGTCGGTTTAAGATATCCGAGCATGGGAGAGACTTCCGGGAGCCTTATCCGTGCACTGTCTGCAGGGAAGCCCTCCGTTGTGACCGATGATGCGTGGTTTTCAGAGCTTCCGGACGATTCAGTCATAAAAATGGATATGAATGCTTCGGAGGATGATATTTATGAGAAGCTAAGATATTTTGCGGTGAATAGGGGGCAGTTGAAGAACATATCGGATAGCGCCTCAAGATATATCAATGGCAGGCCGGGATTAGATGAGGAGTGTAAAAAGATCCGCGATCTTCTGACGCTAAGACTTTGATCCTTTCCTTAGAATAGTTGCTCCGAGTTCCGCGAACATCTTCGCATATGACGGATCTTTTTTTAGTTTATTGATCAGATGTATGACTCGTTTGTCCGCTTTTTTTCCGACGGCCAGGATCCCAAGTCCGTAATTGTGTTCGAAATTATATGAGGGATACAGATGCTCTATTTCATCCCACAATTTCCATACCCCGAAATCATCCCTCTTTACGGTAGTATCATGGAACAGTATGATCCCTCTGTTGCTCATCTTTGGCAGCCATGTCTCAAAGTCGTGTTTTACGGACCCGTATGTGTGGAACCCGTCGATATGCAGCAAGTCTATGCTTTTATCCTTGAACTTTGTCAAGGCATCATCAAAATAACACTTAAGTAAAGAGGAATATCTCCGGTAATTTTTGGCATTATGGAAAGAAACATCAGCATAGACGCTTTCATCGTAATCTTTTGTATGCCCGTCGCCTTTCCAGGAATCTATCCCGAAGCATTTTGTCCTGTATCCCTTTTTTTTGACGGCCTGGCAAAAGGCAAAGTAGGATATCCCGTATTGAACGCCTAGCTCGACAAAAACTTTGGGTTTTAAGATCTTCGTCAACAGGAACGCGAACGGAATATGTTCTTCCCACCCGGATATGTTTCCGTGCCACTGCGGCTCGTCATATAATATCTTGCTCCCCAACAGTTTTCGATCCATACGTTCTTTGTCTATTTTCGATATGGCAGCGCCTATCCCGTTTATAAATGAAAAAATATTGAATATTGCCTTTGGTAAGAATGAAAGTATCTTCCTTGTCATGCTCCCTGTAGGCGCTACGACGTTTATGAGATGTTTGACCTTCAAGCCCCATCGATATACCCTGGAGTTCAAGATGAATTCCAATCTCTCTTCTTTATCTATCGGATCGTGATGCCCCTTTGCCAGCCAAAGATAATAACTTCCGCCTCCTGTCCGGAACGGGTCCCCGAAACCTTTTTTTTGTTCATCGCTTAAGTTCCTGTATAGTATCCTCGCCTGGTCCGGGATATTTGAGCCGTTATCATAGTGCCCCCAATGATATGGCCAGCCTTTTATTTCTTTATGGCCATTTTTGTTAAGTTCGTCCCTGTAAGAATCGTATATGGCCTTGGCTTTATCAAGTTCGTTCATGGAGAACCTATGTTTGAATCCCGACGTAATGACCATCTTCTCCGGGTCGAACCCGCTGAAATGGATGAAGTTGACCCTCCTATTGTCCAGCAGGACGATGCCGTCTTCTATAACCAAGTCTTTTCGATAATGCAGGTTCCATTGGGCGATATTATATGTTGGATCTTTGAGTATGAGTATACCGTCGAAAAGGCAAGGGGCCAGGTCGATCCATTTTTGGTCTACATACAAACCTTTCTTATAATCGATCGTGCAATGGTCCGTTAACCTTGATCTCCACCAGGAGAGGAATTCCTTGCCGGTCTTTGTGTTTGCCAGTGCTATGAAGCCGAGATTGTAAAGCCCGTGCTTTAAGATCTCGATCTCGTCGGGTTTCAGGTCGTCCTGAAAAGGGCGGGTGATATGCGGGGTCAGTATTATTGAGTGGGTATCCAATAATTTTGAAAGCTCATCCAAAGAATTGCAAACGAGGATGTCCGGGTCAAGGAATATAAGCTTTTCCATGTGATATTTTCTGAACAAGAACTCAAGAAAGAACGGTTTTAGCGCCGTATTGAATTCCGTGATGTTGTAGCTGAAGCAGAACTGGTCAAAACAAGGGATGTTCTCCGCCAGGTCCTCCGCTTTTATAAGCGTGAAGTCCTCTTTTGCCGGATCGAAATATCCGTCGATCTTATCTGCTAAAAGGACAAAGACCCTGCCTTTGTTGTGTTTTGCGAAAGATTTTGCGAGCGTTCGGGCTTTTGCCAAATAATTCTTGGAGATGATGGTGCAAATATCCATATTTGTTTCCATTGGATCCAATCTTAACAGGTAAACAGCACTTTTTTGTGCCTGAACCCTTCTTTTTCTGCGGCCAGCACAAAGAACCGCTCTATCGCGTGTGCCAGGGTCCCGTCGTCAATATCCCCTCTGCTTGCTTCAAAGTCATCAATCTTTAGTCCCAGGTCGAACAGCGGCTTAAGCGCTTTTGGCCTGAACCAGAAGATCGATCCGGACGGGAAATCGAATTCCAAGTCGTGCGTTGTGTCCAGTCCGATCTTTTTTGAGAGCCGCTTGCATGTTTCCCAGTTCTTTCCCCATCTTTCATTGCCGATAAGTTCGATCGCTGCAGGAAATGTTTTTGGATATAGGATGCCGAGAGACCCATCGTCACGGAAGCTGTCTATTATTTCCTGAACGATCTTTTCGGACCCCATGACATTCTTGAGCAGGTACTCTTGCCATCCGTCCAGCGGAGAGCCGGCGATATTTTTCTTCGAATGGATCTTGCAGATAATATCATATTTGTAATAATCACTGACCGGCCCGCTGAAGAACGGTCCGATATCAAACCCTTTGTTCTCCACTCCGGACACGACGGCCTTTCTTATATGTTTCTTCTTTTTTAATATGGCCACTACAAGATCTTTTATCTCGGGTCTTGTCGAAACGTATATATCAAAATCATGACGGATATTATCCAGATACCCGAGTATTTCTTCGGCGATCTCCTTGTAAAATATGTGTGCAACCACCGCGATCTTAAGAGGGGAGTTGTTGGCGGGAATAATTGTTCCCGAAGGCCTATATTTGTCCTGTATCTTTATTGCTTTCTTTGACGGCGCTTTGTGTCTTTTAAACCAGCTCATTTTTTATTGCGTCCTTCATTATAACATCGCTGTCAGAGCGGCCTCTATCTGTTTTGCCTGCGCTTCAACGGAATATTTGCTCTCGCAGTAACGACGGGCATTGTCGGCGATCTTGGCCGACATGACGGGATCATTATAGAGCTTTTCAATGGCACGGAACCATTCGCCTTCCCTGCATAGAATGCCGTTGCGGCCGTTTTGGATATTCTGTTGATAGACATAGGTCGGGGTCGCGCAAGTCGGCGTGTCGACAATGCTTGCTTCGAAATATTTGAGCTCGGATTTACAGTTCGTGAACTCATTGTCTACGAGAGGGATAATATTGACATCGACTTCCGCGATCTTTTTTTGTAAGGTCAGGGGGTCTACTAATGGTTCGTGTATCAGCTGTCCCGAAGAGCGATGGGGCACGAGGCAATCAGGGATATCCATGAGGCCGACTATTTTTAGTTTGATATCCGTGTATTTATCCATTAGGTCCCTTATCTCAAGCGCCGCTTTCCCAAGGTCGTTGGTGTGTGAACGTGTCCCGCTAAAATAGCCTATCAAAAAAGGCGTCTGTTTTTTTTCTTTTTTCTTTTCATTGACCAATGCCGCCGAATGATCCATTTGTTCTCTGTTAGCGAAGTTGTTGATGACCTGTGCCGGCTTGTTCAGGTCTTTTTTCATCTTTTCTGACAGGTATTTGTATAGTTCTTTCACAGACATTCCATCCACGCCTGCCGACCCTTTG
>JAKLHX010000071.1 GCA_022709925.1 Candidatus Margulisiibacteriota bacterium | reverse complement strand
GAAGACAAATTCGGCAGAAGGTATTTTCTTTTTAAGTGCCATGACCTCAGCCGCCGGGACTATTTTGTCGGCAGCACCGTAGACGAACCTGGGATTCATTTTGCCAAGCTCTTCAAGGTTCAGCGGCATATTCAAAAGATAATCCAAACCCTTTATAAGTTTTTCTTCATCGAACGAGCTTAAATAATCGGCCATTAACGTTTCCTTGAACCAGACATAAGGATCCTTGTCTTTCGCAGAAAAGCAATCGCGGTAGAATTTATAAAGGTATGCTTTCCTGTTCTCGGACAGCAATCCCTTGACCTTATCGATCCCTTCTTTTTGATATTTTTCCTTGACACCTGACAGAATAATCTCGTCGACCATATAAGGGTATTTGACCGCGAAATCCGCTCCCGCGAACCCGCCCAGAGACCAGCCGTATATCGAAACTGATCTAAAATCATTGTTCTGCAGGTATTGGACCAGATCGTACGGCAAAGAATCCGGGTCGAACTCAACCGGGATTATATAGTTATACGCAATATCCAATTTCTCGAACACCCTATGGTCTGTAGCCCATCCCGGGAGGAGGACGATATCCTTTTTATGATGGCGGTTGATGTATTTAAATTTGTTCATTTTTTAGTGCTGAAGCGCTGAAGGATGAAGAGCTGAAGTTTATTATTCCTGATGTTTTTACTTCAGAACTTCAGCTCTTCAGAACTTCAGCTCTTCAGATCTTCAGTTCAAGTTCCCAAACATTCTACTATCTTGTTTATCATCTCTTCCGTATGACCGGAGTTCAACGAAAACCTCACTCTCGCCTCCCCTTTTGGCACGGTCGGATATCTTATAGGAAGGGACCAAAAGCCATTAGCCTTAAGTTTATCAGACAAAGATATGGCCGCGGGATTTTCTCCGGCAATGACAGGGACTATCTGTGAACGGCTTGGCGTATCAATGCCGTTCTTTTTTAAGAGGCCGATAAAATACGCCGACAACTCAAGAAGCTTTTTACGTCTTTGAGGTTCTTTCTTAACCAGCTCTATGCTCTTTAAGTTGCACGCGACCACCGAAGGAGGGAGCGCAGTTGAGTAAATGAAACTTCTGCAGGCATTCACCAAATATTGCTTCACTTTTTCGCTGCAAGCTATATACGCCCCGCAACTTCCGAGGGACTTGCTGAAAGTACCCATTATCAACTCTATCTCATCACTCAATCCTAGTTCTTCGACGACCCCTGCCCCGTTCTTACCGAAGATCCCCGTAGCATGGGCCTCATCCGCCATCAAAGTCGCTGAATATTTATTCTTGACCGACACCAGGTCTTTCAACGACGCAATATCTCCATCCATGCTAAAAACGGACTCGGTGATTATCAAGGGCTTCCTGGCTTTTTCTTTTTTTAGCAGCTCTTCAAGATGGCCCGCGTCATTGTGGCGGAACCTGTGGAACCTTGCCCCGGACAACATAACACCATCAACGATGCTTGCATGGCACAGCTTGTCAAAGAATACCGTATCCTCTTTCGACAACAAAGAGCTTATTATCCCAATATTGGCCTGATAACCGCTGTTAAATACCAGAGAAGACCCTTTCCCTTTGAACCTGGCAACAGAATCTTCAAGCTCGTGAAAAAGTTCGCTATCACCACTTAAAAGTCTGGAACCTCCCGATCCTGTTCCATATTTCTTCGCAGCGTTCACGGCGGCTTCTATCATTTCAGGATGCTGCGAAAGACCTAGATAATCATTGGAAGAAAAATCGATATATTCTTTTCCGCCTATATTGACAAGAACACTTCTTTTGGAAGATATCGGCTTAAGAGTCCGCACAAAAGCCGCTTCATTCTTCATCCTTCATCCCTTTTCCCCAGACACGCTCTATCTCTTCGACCAGTCTGCGATCCTCATCAACAGGCCGACCCTTTGTCGTCAAATAACCGCCTATCAGCATGCCGTTAGCCCCTGCATGGAATATATCTTTTTGATGGTCCTTAAGTTTTGTCTCTCTGCCTGCCGCTACTTTTATCACTTTACCGGGAAGTATTATCCTGAAGATGGCGATCGTTTTCATGGCATCTTCTATGCTTATATTGTCGGAACCTCCCAGAGGGGTCCCTTTTATCGGATTTAAAATATTTATCGGGACGGAATCGACATCGAGGTCCCTCAAAAGGACCGCCATATCGACCCTGTCCTTCCAGGATTCTCCGAGCCCTATTATCCCGCCGCTACACACTTCAAGACCGGCTTTTTTAGCGGCTTTTATCGTATTGACCCTCTCGTCAAAACTGTGGGTAGATACTATTTTCGGGTAAAAATCCCTGGAGGTCTCTATATTATGATGATATCTCGCAAGCCCGGCCTGTTTCAAAGTTTTAAGATCATCATAAGAAAGAGCCCCTAAAGAAGCGTCCATGACCATACCGATATCGCGGGTTATCTTCGTGATAGTACCGGCTATAAGCGAAAGCTCTTGCGCTGTCAAGGAATTCCCGCTGGTAACGATGCAGAACCTGTCGGAGCCGTAACCTTTTGCCGTTTTGGCCTCTTCTATCATGGTTTCCATTGATTTAAGAGGGTAAGAAGCTATATCCACAGAGTAATGGGACGACTGCGCGCAGAATTTACAGTCTTCGGAACAAGCTCCGCTTTTTGCGTTGGTGATCGTACAAAGGTCTATCTTGGGACCGAACTTTTCGGCCCTTATGCCGTCGGCTTGCTGCATGAGATAAGAAAGAGATCGTTCCGGAAGACGATAGAGATCGTTAATTTCCACAAAAATACCTCCAACCATAATAAGGCAGGTGTTCTCTGCGTGTACTCTTAAGGCGTGAAATTAAGCTGGCTGTTCGTTCTCAGCTATGAATTTCTTTATTGCTTCGATGTTCTCTATTATCAGTTTTGCCTTGGAAACCCCGAACGTGAACGGATATCTGTCATTCTCGTTCCTTTTAAGAACTATTATCGGCTTACCCTGATATTCCGATCTTTCTACTACCATTTGTGTTCAACACTCCTTTCTCTTCCAATTATGGTCATTATTTTAACAGATATTATAAAACTAGGCAAATGCTTTATTTGCGGGGATCAAATCAGTCGAGCTGGTCTTTAATAGCGGACGCAAGCGTCGCGGCTTCTTCAGGCTCCATACTCTCTGTGTGGTCAAACAAAGGCTTTTCCCGGCCTGACCATGACACCTTTGGATTAGACGTCAGAATATCCAGATTTTGCGCCGTAATACGGCCTGTCAACAATCTCCCCATGATCGTTTGATCGGGCTTTATCCACTGGAACCAGTTTGATATCTCGGCTATAGATTCCAACGGCCCTGCAGTCAAATGGATCCCGTTGAATTGCATATCTACTGTTGCAATGCCCAAACTTCTCTTGTTGAATAAAAGCCAGCTCCTAAGGCTCCCGGTCATTGCTTTTGCGGGATCCGTAGCCCCGGCAAAATCGCTTCTCATTTTGCTCCATGACGAGGCCTTATCGCCGCTCCTGATAGAAACAGCAACGGTCTTCCGATCAGGCCCGCAAAAGTTCTCTATTTGCCCCGCATGGAATCCGTTGACCAGATACTTATCCATAAACCTTCCGGAACTATACGCCATGCAATACACCCCCGGAGCAAGTTTTTTTACCTGTCCCGATCCGGAAGAAATAGACCATAGCTGGGCCATATCGCGCGACGACAAGCAAAGGGAACTCATGAACTCCTCTCCGCCCAAAACATCGCAACTATACGGTTCTACCCCGAATATTTCCTTAAAAGTAGTTACCGCTTCCGGTGGAAATGCCGCCAAACTTTCCCTGTAAACTTTGTTGATCTGGCCGTAATGCCGCTCTATTATCCCCTGTTTGCCTATATAAGGTCCTGACAGCAATGATACTCCTTCGACATCATAGCCATGGTCGGCCAAACACTCAAAGGCCCTGTCTATGACGACCGATGAATCCACGGATGCGCTCAGGACTTCCGGCTTAAAAAGCATCAGCATCTGTTTATCCGTTAACTGCGGAGATTTATCCTGTACTTGCAGCCTCCAAGGGTTCATTCTGCCGTAAGGTACCGGCGGATGAAGCCTTTGCGTTATAAGGCTGACAACTGTTGAGCGTTCGACAGAAAATCCGCCGTTCGCAAAACGCACATTTATAGAAGCATTTGACATATCAAAGGATTATCGGATAATATCGGAGGAAATTTCAGTTTTTCGGGGGTATCCCGTCAAAAGGCATTTTTTCTGCTCCAGACATAGGGCCTTGGCCAGCCAAACTCCCTACTATATCGCCGACCATTTCTACGTAAGAACCGGGCGGGATGATCTTTTCCGTGATTTTTTTAAGACCAGTTTCAGGATTTTCAAGCGAAGATTTCTGTTCAAGGTCGGAATATACGGACTCCCAGGGAATTCCTAAATATTCCAATTTGGACCTTATGGCCTCTTTATCTCCGCCGTCCTTGGGTTGTTTGAGATCCACATAATATTCCTGGCTGGGCCCTTCTGGGATAATGTTACGTTCACCATTCTTCTGTCTGCTTACTGTAGGAGGGACAGAAATAAGGAATTGAGTAGCAAGCCCTCCTGAACTTTGATATCCGTTTATGGTCTTACCGTCCGAATCGAAATAGACGTTCAGGATATCCCTGAGCGATGATGCATTATAAAGCCCGACTATATCCGGCCTTAGTCCATGAGGATTAATACCCTCCAACATGGTCGCACTGTCCATTGATCCGCTTATAACATCATAAGCTCCTGACAACCCTCTAACCGGACCGAAACCTTCGGGAGTACCGTTCCTCCAAACACCGTTCAAGGAAGTCAATATGGCTTCCCTGTCAGCAGGATATTTATCCTCCCACCCCTTGCAAAGGGCAAACAGCTTTGTGTCCTGCAATTTAGCAAATGCCGTAGATATCCCGGATATCATCGCATTTACGTTGGCGCCATGCGCGAGCACATATCCATGAATGCCGTCTATGATATTGTCCAGGTCCGACGCGTTGTTTATCGATGGGAGCGACGATATCCGGTCCGAAAGGGTCCCGCTAAAAACTGCCGCGTCCGGCAAAGATAAGGCTGGCGGCCTGTTCTGCGGCACAGCCGTTACATCAGCCCTGTATGAAAGAGGGATTTCAACATCCCGAACTTGTGCCTGAGGCATAGATGCAGGAACGCCTTCTATATAATTCATCGAACTTTTTCTCCTTTTATAACGCCGCCTATATTACTTTCGGCATATACACGGAAAAACTTGCATAGAAAAAACGGGTTCCAACCTTGAATAAAAAACCTTTTGTGTTATGATTTTATCTATCATCTTTCGAAAGGAGAAAAAGATTGAAGTTTAACGGAAAGATATTGGTCATAGGCTGCGGTTTCGTTTCAAGGTGCACGGTCCCTCTAATACTAAAGCATGTGGAGATGGATCCGAAAAAGATAACGGTGATAGACTTCGCTGACAACAGCGATTATATAAGGGACGCCATAAACGAAGGCGTAAGGTTCAAGGTGGACAAGATAACAAGGACGAATTTAAAGACAAAGCTCGCAAGCTATGTAGGCAAAGGAGATATGATCATCGACCTTGCCTGGAACATAGAATGCACCGAGATACTTGAGTGGTGCCATGACCATGATGTCCTTTATATAAATACTTCCGTAGAACTTTGGGACCCGTACGAGGGTGCCAAGGATAAAATGCCGGCGGACCGCACATTATATGTAAGGCACATGGCAATACGTAAGATGGTCGAGGGATGGAAGAATAAAAAAGGCGCGACAGCCGTCATAGAGCACGGAGCAAATCCGGGGCTTGTATCGCACTTCACAAAAGCAGGGCTCGTTGATATCGCAAAAAAACTCATCAAGTCAAAACCGAAAGATAAAAGGATCCCTAAAATAAAGAAAGCTTTGAGCAGCAAAGACTTCGCAAGCCTTTCGATGCTCCTCGGAGTGAAAGTGATCCATATAAGCGAGCGGGACACCCAGATAAGCGATAAGCCGAAAGAGGTCAATGAGTTCGTAAACACATGGAGCGTGGAAGGCTTC
>JAKLHX010000070.1 GCA_022709925.1 Candidatus Margulisiibacteriota bacterium | reverse complement strand
TACATTTGTCTCTGAGTTCTTTTTCTTTAAAAGAACGGACGCCCTCTTGGAAACATATAGATGCGAAGAACCGTGGAACCCGTATTTCCTTACCCCATACATTTTGTACCATTCGTAGGGTACCGCATATAGATAGGCTTCAGCGGACATTGTCTGATGGAAAGCAGTGTCAAAAACGGCTATGTTCGGGACATCCGGCAAAGCTTTTTGTGCAGCCTCTATGCCCGCTATGTTTGCCGGCATGTGAAGGGGACCAAGGTCCTTAAGGCTTTTTATGTCTTCCAGGGCTTTTTCATCTATAAGGCACGACCTGTTGAATATGGAGCCGCCGTGCAGTACGCGGTGCCCTACCGCGGATATTTCGCCGATCTCTTTGAGAGCGCCGATACGGGAATCGGTAAGAGCGTTTATTATGCATTGAAGCGCTACCGTATGGTCGGGGAAACTTCCTTCGATCTTGACCTCATCGTTGCCGTTGTTCTTATGGCACATAAAGCCGTTGGGTGAGCCGATACGCTCCACAATCCCTTTGCAGATTACTTCTTTTTTGGACCAGTCATAGAGTTGATATTTAACTGAGGAACTGCCGCAGTTGAGAGCTAATATTTTCATGACATCCTTGTTTATGATATAATAGCCAGAGGTAAAAATCAACATGGCCCTAAAGTCAAAAGACCTTCTTGGCTTGAAAGAACTTTCCTCCGGCGAGATCAATTTGATCCTTGATACTGCAGAATCCATGAAAGAGGTCCTGTCCAGGCCTATGAGGACCGCTCCGGCACTGCAGGGAAAGATCGTCACCACTCTTTTTTATGAGCCAAGCACCAGGACAAAAAATTCATTTGAGACTGCCGCAAAGATGCTCTCCGCCTCCTCAAGCAGCATCGCGGCTTCCACCAGCAGCGCAGTCAAGGGAGAGACACTTATAGATACCGTAAAAAACCTGGAAGCTATAGGCGTCAACGGGATAATAGTAAGGCACAGCATGGCCGGAGCGCCGCATCTTATAGCCAGGAACATTTCCGGGTCGGTGATAAATGCGGGGGACGGGTTTAACGAACACCCTACGCAGGCGCTGCTTGATATGTTCACGATGAGAGAGAAAAAAGGTCCGATAAAGGGCAAGAAAGTCGTTATTGTCGGCGACATACTTCACAGCCGCGTTGCAAGGAGCAATGCCTGGGGGTTGTTAAAACTAGGGGCTTCGGTCACTTTGGTCGGCCCTCCCACTCTTATGCCGAAAGGCATTGAAGCGACCGGCGCGAAAGTTTCTTACAATCTGGATGAGGCGATAAAAGACGCCGATTTTGTCAATGTCCTCAGGATCCAGATGGAAAGACAGCAAAAGGGACTGTTCCCTTCACTCATAGAATATACGAAGCTGTTCGGCATAACAAAAGAGCGACTAGAAAAAGCAAGAAAAGATGTGGTGATAATGCACCCCGGGCCGATAAACAGAGGGGTTGAGATATCAAGCGATGTCGCGGACAGCAGCAGGAGCGTTATCCTTGAGCAGGTCACTAACGGGGTCGCCGTAAGAATGGCCGTACTTTTCCTGCTGATGGGCAGCCGAGGTAAGAACTAACTTAAAATACAGCCAGCAGTACGGATGTGAGCACGACCCAAACAGCCAGGTTCCCCGCGAAAAAAATATCTCTTATCAAAAGTCTTTCAAGCGGTTTTTCGGTGATGTTGTCGTTAATGAGATAAAGAGTCCTGTAAGTCCCGTAGATAACGAAAGGGATGGTATAGATCAGGTTGTATCTCATTCCGTCAATTGTTGTCAGGCAGTACAGCGAATATACCATTACAGCCAGAGAGGCCGTTATATTTATGGTCTGCTCAAGGTTTTTTTCATCATAGATCTTGGACGGTTCTTCGCCGATCTTTTTAGAGATGATGATGTCCCTCATGCGGGAAGAGAACACCATAAAAAGGGTTATTGAGAACACGAAGAACATCAGCCAGGCGGATATGGGTTTTGATATTGCAAGTGTCCCCGCCGTTATAAGCAGAGCCGAATTCACCCCTACGGTCATCGCATCTATGAAGATCAGTTTGTTCAAGAATAAAAAATACGCCAGAGAGATAAAGAAATAGGCCATCGCCGCCAGTCCGAATCCGGACCCCAGAAAAAAAGACGCTACGAAACAGCCGATCAATATCGCTCCTATAGCGAATTCTGCCTTGTTGACGCTTAACTCTCCGCTTGCTATGGGCATAAGCCTTTTTATGTTATCCGTTCTCTCTTTTTCGCGCCGGGTTATGTCCTCGATTATGTTTATCGCTCCGGTAAGCAGGCAAAATATGAAAAAGCCTACAAGGATCTTAAGAAGATAGACGAAATTCAAAGGAGCTCCGGAGAATATGAGCGGCAGGAATATTATCGCGATCCTGGGCATCCTGTGCGGACGCATTGTTATCAATATAGATTCAAGGACTTTCATCTGTCGGCTCCTTTTTTGTTTTTTATATATCCTTCAATGACGATATCTTCTTCGCTGTTCTTAAATTCCATATCCGAGACTTTTACGGCATTTTTTAGAAGAGAGATCCCTTTTCCTCCGATCGCAGGGACGGAATCTTTGCCGCCGATTATTTTCGGGGATACAAAGAAGATTACTTTGTCTACGATGCCGCTTTCAATTGCGCTTCCCGCCGTGCTGGCCCCTCCTTCGATCATTACGCTCGAGATGTTCATTTTTCCCAATGTTTTCGTCAAGGCTTTCAGGTCTATGAGTCCATTGTCAGACCTTGTTTTTATTATCTTGCAACCGGCCTTTTCCAGCGCGGAGATCCTTTTTGAAGGAGCTGCCCCGGTGACCGCGATAAGGGTCCTTGTGCCGGTATCTTTCACGACTTTGCTTGATAGGGGAGTCCTTGCTTTACTGTCAAGGATTATCCTCAGCGGTTGTTTTTTATATTTTGTATAGCGGCTTGTCAAAAGAGGGTCGTCTTTCAACACGGTCCCGATGCCGACCATTACCGCGTCCACACATGATCTTAATTCGTGTACGCGTTTTCTGGAATCAAGGCCGGTTATCCATTTGCTTTCGCCGTGTTTTGTCGCGGTCTTGCCGTCAAGGCTCATTGCCGTCTTTAATATGACGAATGGCCTGCGGGTGGTGATGTGCTTTATAAAGAACTCATTGAGTTTTTTTGCTTCTTTTTCCATCAATCCTTTTATTACTTTTATCCCGGCCTTCTCGAGTTTTTTAAATCCCCTGCCGTTTACCAAAGGATTGGGGTCTTTCATGGACACAAAAACCCTTTTTATCCCGGCCTTTATTATTGCGTCGGTACAGGGAGGATTGTTCCCGTAGTGGCAGCAAGGCTCAAGATTTATATACAGGTCCGCTCCCTTTGCTTTCTTTCCTGCCTTTCTGATGGCAAAAGCCTCTGCATGCGGGGTCTTATGCTGATCGTGGAAGCCGGTCGAGATCATCCGCCCGTTCTTTACGATCACAGCGCCTACTGCCGGATCGGGCGAGACCATTCCTATCACGGCCCCGGCTATTGCGAGAGCTTTTTTCATGAACCTTATATCTTTAGTTTTAGACGGCTTGCTTTTTTGCATTCCTTATCGATTCAATAGAGGCTTTATAGTCTTTGGAATAGAATATTGCAGATCCCGCTACAAGCACATTGGCTCCGGCTTCTATCACATTCGCTGCGGTCTTTTCGTTTATTCCTCCGTCGACCTCTATGTCTATCTTGAGTCCTTTTTTATCAATCTCTTCCTTGAATTTCTTTATTTTTGGAAGCACCTGCGGCATGAATTTCTGCCCTTCAAAACCAGGGAATACGGTCATGAAAAGCACCATGCCGATATGTTCAGTCAATCCTGCGGTCCAGGGGATGTCGGAATCCGGGTTTACCGCTAAAGCCGGGACCTTGCCGTATTTTTTTATCTCGTTTATAACCGCCATAGGGTCTTTAACGGCTTCTGCGTGGAAAGATATTATGTCGCTTCCGGCTTCGGCGAACGGCCGGATATATTTTTCAGGGTCGGTTATCATCAGGTGGACGTCTATAGGCAGTTTTGTTATTTTTTTCAGTGCTTTTACGACAAGAGGCCCCATGGTTATGTTGGGGACAAAATGTCCGTCCATCACATCTACGTGGACCATATCGGCCCCGCAGGATCCCACCTTTGCTATTTCTTCACCAAGCCTTGAAAAATCGGCGGAAAGTATGGAAGGAGCTATCTTAATCATTTTCTTCCTTTCTCATCATGATGGTCACGGATATTTCCGACCCTTTCATCGCGGTATTCCCTGATGATGGGGACTGCTCAGTTATTATCCCTTCCCCGGCGTCGGAATAGATGTAATTGACTTTTCCCACGGCCAACCCGTAACTGCTCAAAACAGAGGCCGCTTCTTCGGAGGTCTTGCCTATCACATCGGGGACAGTAACGGTAGTTTCCGTGGCGCTCACTATAAGACTTATCGTTCTGCCTTCTTTTACCCTTTTACCTGCTGCCGGCCTTTGAGAGATCACCGTCCCGCTCGGTTCTTTTGAGAACGAAACGCCGATCACCTCTCCGTCCAATCCGGAGTCTTGCAATTGTTCTATGGCTTTTTCGCTTGCCATTCCCATCACATCAGGGATGACCGTTTCCGGTGTCGAGCTCGCGTAGTACCATATGAAAAAATTAAGCGCGAAAGGAAGGAGGAGTATGACCGCCATGCCGAGCAGTACCGACGGTTTCAGCAATATCTTTCCGATACCGATCATGTATCCCATGAAAGCCAGTATCACGGCGGCGGCGATCAGATAGAAAGTCGTTTCCATTTTTATTCTCCGATCAGAATAATGTTAATTAGAGAATATATTATTCCCGCGGCAATGGCAAGCCATACGGCCATAAAAACCCACCTGAACATGTTTATCTCTTCGTTCTTTTCTTCGAAATGCCGCTCTTCAAGAATGCTGCTTTCTTTTAACGGTTTCTTTTCCGGAACGATCTCCAGTGGTTCCTCGACGGGCTCTTCCAGTTTTTTAGGGGCTGGCTCCTCGGAATAGTCGATCTCAAGCATATCTATGAACGTTCTGTTCCTGGGAGCTACGGATTTTGACCTTAGGCATTCTGCAAGTTCCTCTACGCTCTCGAAACGCATCAGGGGATCTTTTTCCAGGCACCTGAAAACGATCTCATCCAGGTATTTTGGCGCTTTCCCGTTCAACTGCGAAGGCAGGAGAGGTTCGTCCTTGATCTTTTCAACTACGAACTTCAGGTCTTGTTTGCTCCTGAGCGGCAATTGTCCCGTAAGCATAAAGAATATCAAAAGCCCGGTCTGGTAGATATCCGACCTGAAAGAAGGCTCTTCGCCCAGCAGAACCTCCGCCGGAGCATAAAGCGAAGAAGCGTCAAAAAGCCACTTTGCTTTCTGGTCTACCGGATAGGCCACGGCTTTTTTGATCCCGAAGTCAGCCGCTTTGACCCGGCTGTTCCCGGAACTTATGAATATATTCTCCGGGGTCAGGGACCCGTGAACGGTCCCGGTAGAATGTGCCGCGGACAAGGCTTCGCATATACTGAGAGCTATATTGGTCACCGTTTCCGGTTCTATCGGTTTTTTTATCTCCTGCAGGCTGGTCCCTTCTACGAATTCCCTTATGAAATAAAAACCCTGCCATCCGTAATCCCCGTCGATCAATCTTGGGATGAAAGGGCTGTCTAGTTTTGAAAGCCTGCTTATATCTTTTTTCAGCTGCTTGATCAGGACGCTGTTCAGATATTGCCTGCGATAGATCTTTATTACTATGTTTTTGTCGGAATCCACCATAGTGCCTTTATAGGTCACATGGGAAGGGCTGTCGGCAATCTTGTCGAGGATTTTATATTTGCTTTTGAGTATCCGATCCATTTATTTTGAAGAACCCTTTTTCATCAATCGGATAAAATTATCAAAGAGATAACAGCTGTCATGCGGTCCCGGTGACGCCTCCGGATGATATTGAACGGAAAAGACCGGCAGGTGTTTGTGGGCAAAGCCTTCACAGGTCCCGTCGTTCAGATTTATATGCGTTAGTTCTATGCTTTTGTTCTTGAAAGA
>JAKLHX010000007.1 GCA_022709925.1 Candidatus Margulisiibacteriota bacterium | reverse complement strand
CAATCTCCGCAATTGTTCAAGCAGATACTTATGGTGTCGGGCCTTGAGAAGTATTACCAGATGGCCAGATGTTTCAGGGACGAGGACCTGCGCGCCGACAGGCAGCCGGAATTCACACAGATAGATATGGAGCTGTCTTTCGTAGAGCGCGATGATGTCATCTGCGTTACCGAAAGGATGGTAGAGCATATCCTCTCGGAAGTAAAAAAAGTAGGGTTGAGCAAAGAGCTTCCGACGGTCAAAGCTCCCTTCCCGAGGATGCCTTACGATGAAGCGATCGACAGGTTCGGGACCGACAAACCTGATACAAGGTTCGGCCTCGAGATAGTCGATGTTTCGGATGCCGTAAAAGATTCAGGATTCAAAGTGTTCGCGAGCGTTGTTGCTTCCGGCGGAGTGGTAAGGTGCATCAATGTCAGCGGCGGCGCTTCTTACACAAGGAGCGAGATAGACCACCTTGAAGAGATCGCCAAGAATAACGGGGCCAAGGGGATGGCATGGATATCCCTCGGGGACGACGCGCCAAAATCCCCGATAACCAAGTTCATGAAAAAGGAAGAGGTTGATGCGATCATCTCAAAGGCAAAAGCGGGGAAAGGCGACCTCCTGATATTTGCGGCGGACAAGAGAGAAAGTGCCGCCAATGTCCTGGGGCAGTTAAGGCTCGTTCTTGCCAACAAGCACAATTTGATAGACAAGACAAAATTCAACTTCCTTTGGGTCGTGGATTTCCCGCTGCTTGAATACAGCGATACCGAAAAAAGATGGGTGTCGCGCCATCATCCTTTCACAAGGCCTCAGGGGAACCTTGATGATATCGAGAAAAGATTTGAGAGCGATCCCGCATCCATAAAAGCGGAAGCTTATGACCTGGTGCTCAACGGGACCGAGCTTGGCGGAGGAAGCATCAGGATACACAGGAGCGATGTGCAGCACAAGATATTCAGGCTTTTAGGCCACAGCGAAGAATCAGCCAAGGCAAAATTCGGGTTTTTCCTTGAAGCTCTTGAATACGGGGCGCCTCCTCACGGAGGGATAGCTCTTGGAGTCGACAGGTTCGTCATGCTCATAGCCGGCGAAGATTCTATTCGCGACGTGATAGCGTTCCCTAAGACACAATCGGCGTTCTGTCCGCTGTCCGGGGCGCCGGCCGACGTTGATCCTAAACAATTAAAGGAATTGAATATAAAGATATTGTAGCGGACGGGTTTGAAACCCGCCCGTACAATATTGCAGCGTTATTATGATAGAATATTAAAGGCGCATAAAATGCGTCTTTTTTAGGGAGAAAAATATGCCAGTAACAGTGATCGTAGGTTCGCAGTGGGGGGATGAAGGGAAGGGCAAGATAACCGATCTTTTATCCAAGGATATGGACATGGTCGTAAGATACCAGGGCGGGAATAATGCCGGGCATACTGTTGTCATAGGCGATAAGACCTTTAAACTGCACCTTATACCTTCCGGCATATTTTATCCGAACGTGCGCTGCGTGATCGGCAATGGTGTTGTAGTGGACCCCGCGGTACTTATAGAGGAAATGGAAAAGCTCCGTGTCCAGGGGGTTGACCCTTCCAACCTGAGCATAAGCTCCAGAGCGCACTTGATATTCCCTTATCACAGACTGATCGACCAGGCGCAGGAGAAAAAACGTGAAGCCGGGCGTATCGGCACTACCAGCCGGGGGATAGGCCCTTGTTATGTGGACAAAATAAACAGACGAGGCATAAGAGTAGGGGATCTGTACAACCTGGACACGCTTAAAGAAAAACTCCTTTGGAACATCCAGGAAAAATCTTTTCAACTGAATAATTTCTATGAATTTCCCGTCGAGCTGAACTTTGATGCGATACTTGATGAATATCTCGGATATGCCAGATTTATAAAAAAACACGTTATAGACGACAGCGGTTCGCTTGTAAAGAAAGCCGCTTCAGAAGGAAAGTCCGTACTTCTTGAAGGCGCGCAGGGAACGATGCTCGATGTCGATCACGGCACATATCCTTTTGTGACATCTTCCAATCCGGTGTCCGGAGGCGCATGCATAGGTGTGGGAGTAGGACCTACTCTCATAAATTCCGTGATAGGTGTCGTTAAGGCTTATTTGACCAGAGTAGGCAGCGGGCCTTTCGTTACAGAGATAAATTCCGAAGTAGGGGATTTCTTAAGGGAAAAAGGCGGCGAGTACGGAGCGACCACAGGGCGCCCTCGCAGGTGCGGATGGTACGACGCGGTAGTGATGAAATATTCAAACCAGTTGAACGGGTTCACAAGCCTTGCGATCACAAAACTCGATGTCCTTGATGAACTTCCCGGGATAAAGATCTGCACCGCTTACAAATACGGGAACCAACAGATAGATCATTTTCCTTCGGACCTCAAAGTCCTTGAACAGTGCGAGCCGGTGTATGAAGAGATGCCGGGCTGGAAACAGGATACCACTCAGGTAAAGACCTTTGATGAACTTCCTTTGAACGCCAAAAAATATATCCAGAGGCTTTCGCAACTTTCGGGCGCTCCTGTCAATCTTATTTCCATAGGCGCGGAACGCGGAAAAATAATCAAATTATGAAAAGTGTCTGCCTGCTTTCCGGAGGCTTGGATTCCTTAGTCTCTTTGGCATTGGCAAAAAAAGAGACCGAGGTGCTTCTTGCGCTGACCTTTGATTACGGGCAGAGGTCTTTCAGGGATGAGAAAGAAAGTTCCTCAAAGATAGCTTCCCACTACGGCGTCCATCATAAGATAGTAAAGATAGATTGGCTCGGCGAGATAACAAAGACCGCTCTGGTCGACAAGAAAAAAACAGTGCCTTCCGTTACAGAAAAAGAGATCGATACCAAGCCGGACCTTCTCCACAACAATGCAAAACTTGTCTGGGTCCCTAACCGGAATGCGGTGTTCGTGAATATTGCAGCTTCCTTTGCGGAATCTCTGGGGGCCGACCAGATAGTTGCCGGCTTTAACAGCGAAGAAGCCGCGACATTTCCGGACAATTCCCTTCAGTTCGTGAATTGCGTGAACAGCCTTTTCAGGGTATCGACTTTTTCAAAGCCCAGGCTCATAAGCTATGTACAGAGCTATAATAAAGGCGGCATAGTCAATACCGGGATAAAGATGAAGGTCCCTTTCGAACTCCTCTATTCCTGCTACAATAGCTCAAAAGACGGCAGGATGTGCGGAACCTGCGAGAGCTGTGTCAGGCTCAAGATGGCTTTTAAAGGTACGGGGAATTTTGAACTTATAAAGGACAGATTCGTCGAGGGGATATAGACAGCGGTGAAAAATAAATTAGCAAGCAGGAAGATCGATTATGACGGGAGCCAGCTGCGGTCCCATTTTGCTCTCGATGCCTTTGGTATCACCGGCGATTCCATTGTTTCTTTTATCGGGGCCTGCGCCGTAAAAGAACATATGGTCGATATCGAGGACAGCAGAAAAAAAGAGTTCATATACAGCGACAGCATGCTGCATTTTATAATCGAACATTTTGACGCGGACCTGGAAAAGAACATATTAAGGAAAAGACTATTCCTTTCTGTGGTAATGGAAGAGATCCACAAAAAAACCCGCATATCGAGACTGCGCAGGGTAGGCAATGGTTTATATGACGGCAATAAGAAATTGACGGTTGCGGTGGCTACTGTATCCCCGGTTTCATCCCTTATACATGTCGGGCTCAATATCTTGAGGACCGGAGCTCCTATACCGGTCGCATGCCTTAAGGATTACGGGGTAGATCCGAGGAAACTTGCCCTCGAGGTCATGGGAAAATATTGTGAAGAGATCTCTTCCGTATATATTTCAAAAGCGAAAGTGAAAAGCGTGTCATGAACGTGCTTCTTTTTGTGTGTATCCTTACCGGAGTGATCCATTTTTCCGAGACGCTTGCATCCTCGATGAGACTTGCCGGCGTGCGTACCAAGCAGGTCGCCACAAGCCTTGCTTTCATCAATACCGCCTTTCTTGTGTCGAGGATGTCGAACATGCTGCAGGCCCCGATGCTGGGCGGTATGGTAGACAATGCGATAAGGCTTAACTCTCCGGACGTGCTTGCGACGAATTTCAGGGTCGTGATATTTGCCGCTTTCATCGGCAATGTTTGCGGCGCTCTGCTTATCCCGTATTTTGTCTATCTTTTCGAGAAAGCCATATATACTTTCGAAAGGGTCGGCTCTATTCCGAGATTGCTGGTCGAGGCTTTAAAGCCAAGGAACCTTAAAAAGATCATCAGGGCTTTCCGTCTTCCTTCGGCAGGTTCTTTTAAAGACTTGAGCCTGGGAAAGATGTCCCCCGTATTCCTTTGGCTGAATTTTTTCATGGTGTCAATATACGCGATAGGTGTTCTTTCATCTCTTTACGCGGGGGCCCAGGTCCCGGAGTTCCGCACAACAGCAAGCCAGTTGTCGGGAATAGTTAACGGTATGGCGACAGTGCTGCTGGCCCTGATGGTGGACCCGACCTGCGCGTTCATAACCGATCAGGCGGTGAGAGGCAAAAGGAAAGAAGGCGATGTCCGGGCCATGGTCTTTTACATAATCCTCGGCAGGATCGTCGGTACTCTCATATTGTCCCAGCTTCTGTTCTGGCCGGCTTCGGAATACATAAAAGATGCCACACTTTTTGTTAAGTCGATATTCGTAAGATAGGCCTTCTAATGAAGATCATAAGAGATGTCCGCAGGTTAAAAGAAAAAAGCACGGTCGTTGCTCTCGGGACTTTTGACGGAGTGCATCTCGGACATAAAAGGGTCATATCAAAAGCCGTAGAAGCCGCAAAGAAGAAACGGATCCCTTGTGTAGTTGTCACTTTTGATCCTCATCCTATGAGCGTGATACACAAAGATAAGGACGTCCTTTTGTTGACCGATCTCGAAGAACGGGCATGTTTTATATCGGAGCTGGGGGTAGACTATCTTGTCGTCATTAAGTTCGACAAGAGACTCGAGAACACGACCTATAAAAAGTTTGCCGAAAAATATTTGTCCGGATATCTGCGGGCGGTCCATGTTTTTGCCGGCAACGATTATACTCTCGGCAGGAATAAAGAAGGCAATATCCCCAAACTTAGGAAGCTTGGCCTGGGACTTGGTTTTGCCGTTACCGGCGTGACAGATAAAATAGAGAACGGACGCATAGTAAAAAGCACTCTTATAAGGTCCCTGCTAAAAGAAGGGAATTTTGGGCATGCTGTCAACCTGTTAGGGCACCCTTACCTTATAAAAGGTACGGTTGTCCGCGGATACGGCAGGGGCAGGGAGCTTGGCTATCCGACCGCTAACATAGAGGTATGCGGTAATAAGCTCAGGCCTAAAAGCGGGGTCTATTGCGGCGATGCCGTGATATCTGGAAGAAAATACAAGTGCGTCGTGAACATCGGCAGCAGGCCTACGTTCAACGCCAAGGATATTACTATAGAAACGTATATCATAGGGTTTAATAGAGATATAACTGGGAAAGACATATCGGTGTTCCTGACGAAACGTTTAAGGGACGAAAAAAGGTTCAGGACAGTGCGTGATCTGATACGCGCGATAAAGAAGGATGTCGGTTGCGCCGTCTGATCCTCATATGTTATAATCTCAATGTATGGATAAAAAATCAGTAATAGATAAATACAAGATCAACGAAAAGGACTGCGGTTCCGTTGATGTACAGATCGCGGTGCTTACCGAAAGAATAAGACATCTTTCCAAGCATCTCGATGTATTCAAGAAGGACCATCATACAAGAAGAGGGCTTCTTAAGATGGTCGGAAGAAGGAAAAGGTTTCAGAGCTACCTGAAAAAGAACAACCCCGACCGTTACGCAAAACTGGCTGAAAGTTTAGGAATTAGATGACAGACACCTCTTCGATCGAAATCGGCGGAAAAACACTCTCTCTAGAAACAGGAAAACTCGCAAAACAAGCTTCCGGTTCCGTAGTAATAAGATGCGGCGATACCATGTTGATGGCTTCATGCGTCGTTTCCGGCAAGATAAGACAGGGGATAGATTTCTTCCCGCTTTCAGTTGATTACGAAGAAAAGATGTATGCGGTCGGGAAGATCCCGGGGGGATTTTTCAAGAGAGAAGGCCGTCCCACGGAAAAAGCGATACTTACTTCACGCCTGATAGACAGGCCGATCAGGCCTCTTTTCCCAGATGGTTTCCGCAATGACGTCCAAGTCGTTGTCACTCCTCTTTCCGTCGACGGAGAGAACATCCCGGATGTGCTTGCTGTGATCGGAGCGTCTGCGGCTCTCTCTATTTCCGAGATCCCTTTTGAAGGGCCCATCGGCGCGGTCAGGATAGGCAGGGTCAACGGCAAGTTCATAGCGAACCCGACCAACAGCGAAATGGAAAGCAGCGATATGGACTTTGTCATCGCTGCGACCAGGACCGAGACCCTAATGATAGAAGCAGCTGCCAAGGAAGTCCCGGAAGATGTTTTTGTGGATGCTTTGGTATTCGCGCAGGACGCCATAAACAAAAGCATAGACCTGCAGGAAGCTCTTTGTAAAAAAGTCGGCCTCCCAAAAATGAAGTACACTACTTATGCTCCGAATGAACTTATAAGCAAATATGTAAAATCCGGTTATGAGGGAGAGATAAAAGAAGCTCTCAACATCCCGGACAAAGAAAAGCAGATAGACAGGCTGGAGGTTATTGCCGCGAACATTGTTGAGTCAGTAAAGAATTCAAAAGATGAAGACCTTAAAGCCGCGATGAAAGAATCTCCGGCCGATGTTCCTGCAGTGATAAAGTCCATCGAAAAGAAGATAGTAAGGAAGATGATCATCGATGAACACAGGCGTCCGGATGGCAGGAAGACCGATGAGATCCGTCCCATAACCTGTGAAGTCTCGATGATCCCCCGCTCTCACGGCTCCGGACTTTTTACCAGGGGATGGACGCAGGCTCTTACCGTCGTCACTCTCGGTTCAAAAGGCGATGCGCAGATAATAGACGGCCTCTCTGCCGAAGAGAGCGAAAAAAGATACATACATCATTACAATATGCCGGCATACAGTGTCGGTGAAGTGAAGCCGCTGCGAGGTCCGGGCAGGCGCGAAATAGGGCATGGCGCTCTTGCCGAGAAAGCTCTTCTTCCCGTGCTTCCCGAAGAAGAAAAATTCCCTTATACGATAAGGCTCGTGTCCGAGATACTCGGGTCCAACGGTTCGTCCTCGATGGCTTCCACATGCGGAAGTACTCTTGCGCTTATGGATGCAGGGGTTCCTATCAAGGCGGCGGTGTCCGGTATTGCCATGGGGCTTGTAAAAGAAGGCAGTTCCTATCAGGTGCTTTCGGATCTCCAAGGGCTCGAAGATTTCTTGGGCGACATGGATTTTAAGATCGCCGGGACGACAAGGGGCATAACAGCCATACAGCTTGATATAAAAATAAAAGGGTTGTCTCTCGCCATAGTGAAGGATACTTTTTCCCAGGCTAAAAAGGGAAGAGATTTTATACTTGGAAAGATGCTCGAGGTCATCCCTAATCCGAGACAAGAGCTTTCCATGCATGCCCCGCGCGTAATAAGCTTCTCCATTAATACTGAAAAGATCGGTCTTGTGATAGGGCCTGGAGGCAAGAACATAAAGAGGATAATAGAAGAGACCGGAGCCCAGATAGACATAGAAGATGACGGCAGGGTATTCATAACATCCATTGATGCGGCAGCTGCCAAGAACGCGCAGGAACAGATAGAAGCTATTGCAATGGATGCAGAGGTCGGCAAAGTGTATCACGGCGAAGTGGTCAAGATCATGCCGTTCGGCGCTTTTGTCGAGATACTTCCGGGTAAAGACGGGATGGTCCACATATCGAAGTTATCCGATCGCAGAGTGAACAAAGTTGAAGATGTCGTGCAGGTCGGGGACAAGGTGGACGTTAAAGTGACCGAGATAGATTCCCAGGGCAGAATCAACCTCACGATGAACTTCTAAACCGGTTTTTGCAAAAATAGAGTATTGACACTTCCTTATTTCCCTATATAATCTATAATAATATATACATTATAAGTGATTAAGGAATTTCAATTGGAAGAGCGTTCAAAAAACAAGCGCCACAAAAGGTTTTGGGATATACTATTCCCGGGACTGATCTTAATTTTTCTCACTCCGTTTTTTTTAAATCCCGCTTTTGCCGCGACAAAGACATGGGCAAGGCCCGATGGGAATGACCTGAACTGGTCCACGGACAGCAACTGGAGCCCGTCCGGGAAACCCGGCCCTACTGATGATGTTATATTTAATTCCTCTGATACCGACAATTCCGTAATAGATGAAAGTTTTACCGTAAAAAGCCTGACGCTCTCTTCCGGATATACCGGGGTCATAACACATGAATACAATGTTGCTAATAATGTCGCTTTAACGGTTGTTACGACTTTTGAACAAGCGGGCGGAGCTTTTCTTGTAGGAGGGGATCCGACTTATTGTCCTTTCAGTGTAGGCGATAATTTTGTAATTACCGGAGAGGCGACTTTCAGGAGATATACAGGAGCAGGCACTTCCGGAAGCCCATACATGGTCTATGATATCTACGGACTTCAGGCTATAGACAGTTATTCAAATCTCGGCGCTTATTATAAGCTAAACAACAACATAAACGCGTCCCTGACATCGTCCTGGAATTATAACTCTTCAAGGTCTACTTATGAAGGTTTCGTCCCTATAGGTTCAAGGACAGGCAGGCCTTTTACAGGCTCTTTTGAAGGGAACTATAAGGTCATATCAAATCTGCGCGTTGACCGGTATTCCGTGTATAGTATAGGGCTTTTTGGAGTAATATCTTCCGGAAGTGTAAGCGATCTTTCGCTGATAGATTCAAAAATAGCCGGGACATCGGCAAGGGATGTCGGCGGACTTGTAGGATATAATTCCGCAGGAAGGATATCCAACTGTTATGTCAGCGCCGAAGTGAGTTCTGTACAGGGATTGTCGCTGATTCCTGGAAAAAATGCCGGAGTTGTTGCCGGAGTGAATAGCGGAGGCGTGATATCTTCAACTTTTGCTTACGGGATGTTGTATAGAGGTCCTGGAAATTACGAGCCCGGGTATTCTTATGCCGGAGGATTGGTCGGAAGCAATATGTCTTCCGGTGTCGTATCAAATTGTTTTTCTAACGTCTATGTCTATCATTACAACTATTTTTCTCTCCATAGGGTCGGAGGTCTTGTCGGCAGCAATACCGACAGCAGTATTTTAAATTGTTATGCGTTGGGGACCATATACAGCAACATCGGCTCTACCGGGATCGGCGGTCTTGTCGGATACAGCAGCACAGGGACTGTTACAAGTTCGTATTTCAGCAACTCTTCATATAACAATTACATCGGAGAACTGAAAACGACGCAGCAGCTCGTTAAGGAATCCACTTTTTCCGGATGGGATTTTGCTAATATATGGTCGATTGACGAGAACAATTCTTATCCGTATTTTTTGTGGCAGATATACAGCTGGGTTGGAAATACTTCCGGCAATTGGGCGGTAGCTTCGAACTGGAACAGAGGGTCCGGATATCCTTCTTCCGCCTCGGATAAGGCGTATATAAATGCCGGTTCCTACAATGTGATAACTCCAAATACCGGACCGTTGACCATAGGAGGACTGAAAGTAGGGCCGAATTTCGCTTATAAGGTATCCCTTTCGGATAACCTGACCATAACCAATTCTGCGGATAAATCCGGAAACCTGATATTGCTCGGAGGGACTTTCGAGGGCAATGGCAAGACAGTAAAAGTATACGGTAATTTTGAATTGTCTTCGGAGGCCAGATATTATTCCAACACATCTTCGCTGAACAACAGCGGGACTATCGAATTCTCGGGGGCTTCTTCGCCGTCTTTGATAAGAGGGAGTAATTCTTTTTACGGGTTCTCATGTATCACTCCTTATAAACGTCTTACATTTGAGGCGGGATCCGTACATACTATGGACGGTTCGGTAGTTTTAAGCGGGGAGGCGGGGAAAGAGATCCTTCTTAAGAGTTCTGCTCCCGGCACAAGGTGGTATATAAGGCCTAACAGTTCCGTGACGGCGAAATATTTGATCGTTTCCGACTCCCACAACCTCGGGTCCACTATAAACGCGGAAAATTCTTATGACGGGGGAAATAATTACGGCTGGACAGGATTTGCGGGATGCAGTGTAAGCCTTAATAAGAATGACGGAGGAGGGATAGTTCCTTCAGGGGTCTCCGGGGAGGCCACTATCCCTACAGCGGAATCAAGGACGTTCGTCGTGACCGCCAGTTCCGGATATTACATAGGATATATAAGGATAGACGGCACTTTTGAGTCCGGTGTCTCTTCAGCGCTCGAAGGTTCTCACAGTATCGCGATCTTAGGTAATTCCGGACACCACTCTATAGAAGCATATTTCGTGAAAGAAAATATAAAAGTATGGGATGGAGGAGGTTCTGACGGTAATTGGTCCTCTGCCGCCAATTGGACCGGGGATTCCGTGCCTTCGGCGACCGATTCCGTTATCTTTACTTCAGTGAGCACAAAAGCCGCGGTTATAGATTCCGCAGTAAGCAGCATAGTCAATATGACAATAGAAAGTTCCTATGTGTCCGCTATAACGCAGAATGCCGGCGTTACTTTGACGGGGACTTATGAACAATACGGCGGCACGTTCGAATGTTCAAATCCTGCATCTTATGCTTTGTCTATCGCAGGGAATTTCAAGATACCTGATATACAGGGAGCTTTTAAAAGATTTTCCGGGCTCGGCACGTCAACGACCGCTCCTTATATCATCTATGACCTTTACGGCTTACAGGCGGTCAGATGTAACCTGGCCAGCCACTTTAAGTTAAATAACAATATCGACGCTTCTGCGACAAGGAATTGGAACTGGAACGGGACGAGTAACGAGGGATTCGCGCCTATAGGATATTCATATGCCTATACCGAAGATATTCCCGACCATCCGTTCACGGGAAGCTTTAACGGAGCCAGCAATACTATAAGGGGTCTTTATATAAACAGGCCCGACACCAATTTTATAGGATTTTTCGGCAGTATAAACAATTCATACGCTATATCAGGAATAGGTTTGAGCAATGTCCATATAACGGGCCGTACCAATGTAGGAGGACTTATCGGCAATGTTTCCATTACTCCCGGGATATCGAATTGCTATGTTACAGGAGAGGTGTATTCTACCAATTCCCCTTCCAGGCTGGGCGGCCTTATCGGCTATTCGAATTATAGTCCCGTGAACTATTGTTTTGCCGATGTTACGGTGGAAGCTTACAATGGCGGTATCGTTGGTACAGGCGGTTTGATAGGGGTAGCGGGGACCTATACTATACAAAATTGTTATTCAAGAGGGACAGTTTCCGGCCGCAACGATGTAGGAGGCCTTATAGGTTATGGGGGCTATGGCATATCCAAAAGCTATACCACGGCCACAGTTAATTGTATCTATGAAAGGGCAGGCGGCGCTTTGGGTAATGTCAACGGTTCTTTCCCGACCGTATATTATACCGACTACAAATCTAATTTTAATTCCAACGGGACCAGGATTACCGTTGCACAGTCAAAGAACAGGACCACGTTCACGTCCTTTGATTTTGATGATATTTGGTACATAGACGAGAACATAAGCTCTCCTTATCTTTATTGGGCTGTCTACAATTGGAGAGGCACAGGCGCCAATAAGAACTGGGCGAACGCCGACAATTGGAGCAAAAATCTTGAGAAATCATCTTCTTATCCTCAAACAGTTTCCGACAAGGTTTATTTGTCTGCCACGGATGAATCAATAACGATGCCCAGTACGCCCCTTACGGTCGGGGACTTAAGGCTTGGCAGCACTTTTACCGGTGTCGTGACGCTTGATGCCAACCTGCTTTTGTCGGGTGAATCCGGCTGTTCCGGGAACCTTACGATACTCGGGGGGACCTTGGATGCCGGGAGCAAAAGCGTAAGCATAGAAGGAGAGTTCAGGACGGCCCTCCCCAGGATGTTCCTTGCCG
The DNA here is from genome assembly GCA_022709925.1 of Candidatus Margulisiibacteriota bacterium. Lineage (GTDB taxonomy): Bacteria > Margulisbacteria > WOR-1 > JAKLHX01 > JAKLHX01 > JAKLHX01. Next base: position 4,534 of record JAKLHX010000007.1, on the reverse strand, counting down.
GGACGTCTACTGTGGAGATCATTTGCGCCCGAAGCTCTTCCACTCTCAGAGGTTCCAAGAGATTATATAATCTTCTCTGCAGGACCCCGGGAAAGATAATATCTTTTGAGTCCGGGACGGTGCATACGATAGAAAGCAATATGTATTTCAGCGGGGAAGCCGCCGACTCGGGATATATAACTCTAAAAGGGAATAACGTATCTCCGGAAGTGTGGACCATAAGGCCTTTGGGGAGCAGGGTCGCGAACAGCGTATTTGTATTTAATTCTTATAATTCCAGCATCGAGCCGATAACGACACAAAATTCGTATGATGGGGGCAACAATTACGCCTGGACATTCGATTCAGGATACGCCTCCATACTGATAGCAAGGAATTACGGCGGATTTGTTTCTGCGGAAGGTACCGTCTCTTTTGAAGTTGCGGAAAAGACCGTTCCCGTGCTTAGCGGACAGACGAAGAAAGTTACAATCACCAGCAGGGAAGGATATTATATAGGTTTCGTGAAGATCGACGGTATATCCACCGATGAAGCGCTGTCATCATCTCCAAAGGATTTTTACCTGTCCCCGGACGGCACAAAACATTTTTCTCTAGAAGCCTATTTTGTCGGGATCGGCACTAAAGTGTGGGACGGCGGAGGCAGTACGTATAATTGGTCGGACCCAAATAACTGGACAGGGAACATGACCCCTGAGTCCGGCGATAAAGTGGTGTTCAATTCCACCAGTTCAAAAACTTCCGTCATAGACAGTTTCAATGTCGGCAACATCGTAAAGGACATATCGATAGAAAGTACGAGTTCCGTGTTCATATCACAGGAAGCGAACCTGACCGTGAGCGGCACATATGAACAGCTTGCCGGAAGGTTCTTGTGTTATACTCCCGGAGCATACGCATTTACCGTCGAGGGGGACTTTATAATCCCTGCTACGGTGAACCATTCTTTACCGTCCTTCTTCAGGCTTTCAGGTTCCGGTGGTTCTGCCCTTAACCCTTACAGGATATATGATGCTTATGGGCTACAGGGGCTCATCAACTTAAGGAGCCATTATTTCTATTATGAATTGGCAAGGAATATAGATGCCTCGCCCACGCGAAGATGGAACTGGAACGGGACTACGACAGAAGGATTCGTCCCGTTGGGCGACAGCACGACAAGTTTTATAGGCGGTTTTAACGGCAACTATTATAAGATACAGAACCTCTGGATAAACAGGCCATCCAATGAGTACTATACCGGTTTGTTCGGCAGGTCAGCAGGGACTTTAATAACTAAATTGGGGATCGAGAACGGATATGTTGTGGGAAAGAATTATGTCGGCATGTTATGCGGTTGGATGAATGATACTGTTGTCAGGGATTGTTTCGTTACCGGGTATGTCAGCGCTGAAGATCAGGTAGGCGGGCTTGCCGGCATCGCTTTTGGGATGGGCGCTCAGATATATTCGTCCTATTCATCGGGAGAGGTTATCGGCAGTGATTCGACAGGAGGATTGATAGGGAATAATACATTCGGAGCGTTCATAAATGACAGCTATTCTTTCTCTAATGTTTCTGGCCGGACATTGACTTACGGATCCGTAGGCGGATTTGCCGGGGCCAGCGACGGTTCTCTTAGTTTTATATACAACAGTTATGCCTTGGGCCGCGTAAGCGGCTCCAGCAATAATAAGGGAAGCTTTGCGACCAATACTTCCGCTGATAAGATAGTAAATTGCTTTTTCACAGATCCTTCCAATAATAACAACATGGGGATATTAACTTCCGAAGCCAATATGAAACGGCGCAGGAATTTTACCGGTACCGGATGGAATTTCGGCAGGACGTGGAGCATAGATGAAGGAAGGTCTTATCCTTATTTCCAATGGGAAAAATGGCTGTGGACCGGAAGAGGGGATGGCTCTTCATGGGATAACGCCGAGAACTGGAATAAACACAACGGATATCCTACCAATAATCTGCATAAAGTCTTCATAAATACTGCCGAAGCAAACATAACAACGCCGGCCGCGGAATGGCAATTGGCGGGGATCCAGCTCAGTAGTGATTTCAATAAGAAGCTTGTCTTGGGACAGAATCTGTTGCTTGATTCCGGAGGCGGATACGAAGGAAGCCTTTACATATATAACGGCACCCTGGAGGCAGGTTCGAGGGATATTACCGTTGACGGCGGGTTTTATAAAGGCAGTGCGGGGCTGTTCGACAATGGCACAGGCACGGTATTTTTCGCTGATAACGCATATCCCGGTTTAATAGAAGGGTCAACATCATTTCATAATGTTTCTTGTGCCACCGCGGGCAAGCGTTTGTCTTTTGAGGCGGGGTCCATACAGACAATAGAAGGGACCTTTACGATAACAGGCGGCAGCGGGAACCATATATTCCTTTTAAGCGACAGGCGCGGCGCCACATGGGAGGTACATCCTCTCGCGACAAGGTCCGTAAGCTATGCCATAGTACAGGATTCAAAGAACATAAGTTCCGAGGTCATAAATGCCGGCAATTCTATAGATTACGGAAATAATATCAATTGGTCATTTACGGATTATGCCATAGAGATATATTCCGGAAGCAACGGTTATGTGAACACGCGTGAAGGGGTCTTCTACGTTAGTACGGTAGAAGCCGGCACTATAGAGCTTATGGTCTCTCCGGAGTCGGCATCTTACTATATATCCGATGTGAAGATCGACGGGGTCTCAACTACAGAAGAGCTATATCATCCGGGGACTCCTCATATGTTCAACTTCAGCAATATAATGAAGTTCTATACGTTTGAGGCGGTTTTCAGGAGCGTCGGGGCAAAGGAATGGGACGGCGGAGGAGCTACTCATAACTGGTCTGATCCGCTCAACTGGGCCGGCAACAGCACTCCGGAAGCAACGGACATAGTAAGGTTCAATTCTTTGAGCACGAAGAACGCGTCCATAGACGCGACATTCGCGGGGACGGTTTCCGGGGTGTCCATAGAGAGCGGATATACAGGGACCATAAGGCAGAACAGGGGGCTTACCATAAACGGCAGTTTTGAACAATCGTCCGGATACTTTATATGCACTACTCCTACTACAAGCGCGTTTGCCGTGACGATGAATTTTTCTATAACGACTGCCGACGCCTCATTTATAAGATATACGGGAAGCGGCACATCTACGACTTCAGCTTATGTGGTCTACGATATATACGGATTACAGGGCTTGAAATGTAATCTTAACAAACATTTCAAACTTAATTTTGATATAACTGCGGATGCAACGGCTGCTTGGAACTGGAATGCTTCGACCGGCACGCACGAAGGGTTCTCTCCGATAGGCGGGGTCGGATATAATTTTACCGGCTCATTGAACGGGAACAGTTTTACGGTGAATGGGCTTCATATAGACAGGGATACTATAGTATACGGAGATTCCGCCGATAACAGGTACAATATAGGGTTGTTCGGGATCTTGGGGTCCGGAGCGCAGCTGTTCGATCTTGGCATAAAACATTCAAACATCAGCGGATTTTTTAATGTTGGAGCTTTGGCCGGTACTAACAGCGACGGAAAGATCTTTAGATGCATGGCCGACGGCGGAGAGGTGAGAGGAGACACTTATGTCGGCGGACTTGTCGGGACTAACAGCGCTACGATAGAGGATTCGTATTCAAGAACCGCTGTCGAGGGATGGCATAGCAGCGGCGGATCTATAGGGTATAATAGCGGTTCCGTAAATAGATGTTATGCTGCCGGAGTCCCGATCGGCGGCAGTCCTTTTGGGTTCGTTGGCGACAGCATGAACCTTGTCACCAACTGTTATTACAGTACCCTTGAATCCGGCATGTCAGGCGATAATTTCGGGGCGTCTTCACTTACGCCCGTTCAGATGAAACGCCAGGGGGAGTTCTCTTCATGGAACTTCGATACTGTCTGGACGATAGATGAGGACAAATCTTATCCATCCCTGATATGGGAGATATGGAATTGGACGGGAGGAGTATTAGGGACGGGAGGTTCCTGGACAGATCCTCTAAACTGGAACAAAAAAAATGATTATCCAAGAACAAGTAGTGACAAGGTCTATGTAAATACGGGAACCGCTATCGTTGTCCCCGGAGGATTGACCTTGGGCACCCTGATCTTGGGGCCGAACTATTCAAACATACTTAATTTAAACGGGAATCTTACCCTGGGGAATTCAGGGCCAAGAGAAGGAAGTCTTTTGATGTTGGGCGGCGAGCTCAGCTTTGCCGATGCCGCCACCATACTTGTTGAAGGGCGATTCAAGAGGACTAACGGAGTCTTTTCTTCCGGGAACAGGAATACCGTGATATTTACTGGAAGCGGTATTTCCACTATCGAAGGATCGACCACTTTCTATAACTTGTACTGTACCAAAGAAGCAAAAACCCTGATATTCAGTTCCGGGACCGTACAGACAATAGAAGGAGTTTTGAGATTGAGCGGCGAGGCGGCTAATAAAGTGTTTTTAAAAGGAACGGTCGCGGGATCCCCATGGTATATACATCCCACAGGGACGAGAGAAACTCCTTA
>JAKLHX010000069.1 GCA_022709925.1 Candidatus Margulisiibacteriota bacterium | reverse complement strand
GTGCATATATACGGAGTGGATCCCTTGGCCGTGATCGATTATTATCGTTGACCCGAGCGTCGGCAAAAGTCTCGCGAAGGCTACTATCCCGGAGTTCGTTGCTTTTATCGGGGCTCCCACGGGATTGCCTCCTATGTCAAGTCCGCGGTGGTCGCCGAGCTTCTTGTTGTTGTACAGCCTGTAGGTCCCGAAAGCCGAAGTAGTCCTTCCTTTTATGGGTTTTATGAACTTGCCTGACCATAGTTGTTCCGGTGTCCATTGCCTGAATATCTTTGCGATCTCATCCTGGTCAGTGCTTATCTTCTCTTGTACTAGCCTGGATCGTTTCCTGGGCTCGAAAAGGAGCTTCTCGTGAGGGAAGTTCACATGTTTTACCGACACATTATAGATGTATGTATGGCTGTTTCCGGATTCATCCGTAGAAATTATGACAGCTTTATGCTCGCCGACAGGTGTCGACGGGTTGACGCCCGCTATGGTCCTTATGCCTTTATCATATCTATAGAAGGGAATGCTTTTATCAAGGAATATAAGCGTCGTGTTCTTTTCCTGGACACCTTCAGCGGTGACGACCAGGGTCCCTCCTTGCTTTACCGCCTTGGGGCTGAAAATAAAAAGTGAAGATGCAGATGCTGAAATTGCAAATAATATAGAGAACATGACGGCGGACGAGCACAGATATTTAAATGGTCTCATATTGAGATTATATTACTTTTACTGCTGCCGTGTCATGCCGGTTTCTTTTGCGAGGCCTTCTTCCGCGGTCTCCCTATATCCTCTGCCAAGGTCCAGTCCTGTGTGGTACATGGTCCTTACCACCAGGTCGAACGATATCCGGTGAGAGCCTTCGGATGCGAGAGCAAAAACCGCACTATCCAAGGCCCTTGTTGCGGCAAGCGCGTTGCGTTCTATGCAGGGGATCTGTACCAGGCCTGCCACAGGATCGCAGGTAAGTCCAAGCTGGTGTTCCATTCCTATCTCGGCGGCATACTCGATCTTGTCGGGGCTTCCTCCCAACAGCTGTGCCGCGGCGGCAGCCGCCATCGATGTCGCTGTTCCTATCTCTCCCTGACATCCTACTTCGGCGCCGGATATGGAAGCATTCGTCCTCACAAGGTTCCCGATAAGTCCTGCTGTTGCAAGCGCTTTGACGATGTCCTCATCTTTAAAGCCATTGTTCCTTTGGAGGAAAAGCAGTACCGCGGGAAGCACGCCGCATGAGCCGCAGGTAGGGGCGGTGACCACTTGGCCGCCGGATGCATTCTCTTCCGCGCATGCAAGCGCGAAAGCGAAAATGAAATCATTTTTTGTAAAAAAGGAACTTGCTTTTCTTTCAACGCCGAGGCCTCCTGGCAATATCCCTTCAGTTGATATTCCTTTATATATAGTTGTTTGCATAGCGGCCCATACATTGTTCAGGTGTTCCCATGTGCCTTCCGGTTCGTTTTGTTTGACATATTCCCATAAAGAGATCCTTCCGTGGCGGACCTGTTCCAAGATGTCATGGAGTTTTGAGTGGGGATAGATATCCTCTTCTTTTTTATTAAATGAATCTTTGTCGCGTATCTCTCCGCCGCCGATGCTGTATACCTGCCAGGTGTCTGTGACGATATTTTTTTCAACAGCAGAAAATTCCATGCCGTTCGGGTGGAGCGGAATGACCTGTCCGGGATGCCATGTTATTTCGACTTCCCTCGGGCTGATAGCGGATATTATCGCTTTGTCGGTAAGATGTCCTCTGCCTGTCGCTGCCAAGCTCCCGTATAGCGCGACCCTGAAAAGGTCAGCGTTAGGGTTCCTTTCCGCAAAAATACGGGCCGCGTTCTTCGGCCCCATAGTATGCGAGCTGGAAGGTCCGCAGCCTATCTTATATAATGAATTTATTGAGAGCATTCCTCTATATATCGCTATTAATAGGGGAGGATTTCAATTCCGATACGGGTATTGACAAGCCGAAGTATTATGTGTAAAATTATACTTGCGTGTGAGGAAAGGAGGCACGAAGCAGAGTTTTATTCTCTCCACTGTGATCCTTCCACGTAAGTGATTTCTACCGGTCTCGAGCGGACGCGAAAAGGTCGGAAAACGAAAAAGTTCCTTGAAAACTAAACAGGATAGAGAAGTCTTTGAAAAGCTTTTTGCTTTTTCAAAAGATTTTGGAATGATGTGGATCCTTTCATCAATTTTTAACTTTAATTTAGATTAGAGCTATTTCAAACCAATAAAATTTTTTATTGAGAGTTTGATCTTGGCTCAGGACGAACGTTGGCGGCGCGCCTAACACATGCAAGTCGAGCGTGATTGCAGCTGTAGCAATACAGTTGCATGAAAGCGGCGGACGGGTGAGTAACACGTAGGTAATCTACCTATCAGTCTAGGATAACCTGCCGAAAGGTGGGCTAATACTGGATATTTTTACGGTCTCGCATGAGACTGTAAAGAAAGATTTATCGCTGATAGATGAACCTGCGGCCTATCAGCTTGTTGGCGGGGTAACGGCCCACCAAGGCTATGACGGGTAGCTGGTCTTAGAGGACGATCAGCCACACTGGAACTGAGACACGGTCCAGACTCCTACGGGAGGCAGCAGTGAGGAATTTTCCGCAATGGGCGAAAGCCTGACGGAGCGACGCCGTGTGGGTGATGAAGGCTTTCGGGTCTTAAAGCCCTGTCAGCAGGGAAGATATTGACGGTACCTGCAGAGGAAGCCCCGGCTAACTACGTGCCAGCAGCCGCGGTAATACGTAGGGGGCAAACGTTGTCCGGAATTATTGGGCGTAAAGCGCGTGTAGGTGGTTTTGTAAGTCAAATGTAAAATCCCCGGGCTCAACCCGGGTTCGCATTTGATACTGCAAGACTCGAGAAATGTAGAGGGAAGCGGAACTACCGGTGTAGCGGTGAAATGCGTAGATATCGGTAGGAACACCAGTGGCGAAGGCGGCTTCCTGGACATTTTCTGACACTGAGACGCGAGAGCTAGGGGAGCAAACGGGATTAGATACCCCGGTAGTCCTAGCTGTAAACGATGGTCACTAGGTGTAGGAGGTATCGACCCCTTCTGTGCCGTAGCTAACGCGTTAAGTGACCCGCCTGGGGAGTACGGCCGCAAGGCTAAAACTCAAAAGAATTGACGGGGGCCCGCACAAGCGGTGGAGCATGTGGTTTAATTCGATGCTACGCGAAGAACCTTACCTGGGCTTGAAATGCTAGAAGTATTCCCGTGGAAACATGGGATGACCGTTGAATCGGAGTCTAGCACAGGTGCTGCATGGCTGTCGTCAGCTCGTGTCGTGAGATGTTGGGTTAAGTCCCGCAACGAGCGCAACCCCTATTGCTAGTTGCCCTATAAAATGGGAACTCTAGCGAGACTGCCCGTGATAAACGGGAGGAAGGCGGGGATGAGGTCAAGTCAGCATGGCCCTTATGTCCAGGGCTACACACGTGCTACAATGGTACCCACAAAGGGAAGCAAAACCGTAAGGTCAAGCAAATCCCAAAAAAGGTGCCTCAATTCGGATTGCAGTCTGCAACTCGACTGCATGAAGCTGGAATCGCTAGTAACCGCAGATGAGGTATGCTGCGGTGAATACGTTCTCGGGCCTTGTACACACCGCCCGTCACACCATGAGAGTCAGAAACACCCAAAGTCGTTGATTCAACCTTCGGGGGATAAACGCCTAAGGTGGTGCTGATGATTGGGGTGAAGTCGTAACAAGGTAGCCGTACCGGAAGGTGTGGCTGGATCACCTCCTTTCTAAGGAGAATCTCGGTAATTCAGATTTCTAGGAACCTGCAATTACTCGCGAGATCCTAGGTCGTTTCCCATCATTTAATTCGGATTTGTACCGATGGAAGACAAATCCGGTCCCGCTCCAATGTCGTTGGGGCGTCTATTCTGTTTAGCTTTGAAGGCAAGCGCCTTAAGGCGCTTTAAATACTGTTTCATTTATTAAAGGACGCTGTAATAAGCGTCCTTTTTTGTTGGCATTGTTAGCAGTGAAAGATAGTACGCTTGGAGAAGTAGGCTTTATCTCAAATGCTCCGGTATCCTTACGAAGTTATCAAGAGCGTCGGTAAAAGCCGGTTCTGACCCGTCTTGAAGGCATGAAAGCTTTCCTGCGGGGACGGTTAGTTTTATCAGAGTTGCTTCGTTCTTATCACTGTCGAAGACCGCGAATTGAGAAAACCCCGCAAAGCCCTCATTCCCGCGATCAAAACTCTGCATACCCGGATTTATCCAGTATTGCTGGCCGGGAAGCAAAGCAAATCTTTTGAAGTATTCATTTGTTCCAATGTGCACGACCTCAGGATCCTCTATGGATCCTATCAATTTCATTCTGTGCGCGAACGTTGTTTGGTGGCTGTGCCCATGCCAAATGATAAAGGGTCTTTCAGTGTCGGTCTCGATCTTCCCATATCTAAAGAGATCTTCAACAACCGCCCCATCGTGTACAAAGATATGGTTATCCTGTTCAATGAAGGCCGGTGTTTCCGGCTCTCGCGGAGCGAAATAATCAAAATATTTTGGAGGCACAAAATCGTGGTTGCCACGGATCCCGATAAAGCTCCTTTTTTGGTTACCTCTTATAAAATCAACAAATCTTTCATATAATTCGTATGTTCGTTCCCCGCGGCGATTAGCATCTCCTAAAAAAACGATCTCATTTACGTTGGCTCTTTTGCAGAAATTCAAGAATAGGATCTGAGATCCTGTGGCACCGTGAATGTCCGTGATAACAGCAAATCTGCCGTTGACCGGTCTTCCAACATTGCAATAAGGGATCCTTATGTCAGGTTCGCCGCTCACGAACGGATATGAGGTCCATCTTATAGTCCTTAAACCGGTGTAAAGCATACTTACCCCCTTATATCTATATATCGTAAGTTTGATCGTTAGGTTTCAACATCGCTACCGACTGTCCTCTGGTGCAAGAACTCAGGCAACGCGTTAGGGCGGTGAGGACATATATCGAGAAACTGGAGATGTTATAATTTCCTTATGGACCCAAAGATACTCCGCATAATAGACGCGAACACCAACCGCCTTATGGAAGGGCTCCGTGTTGTCGAGGAAGTGGCAAGGTTCATACTTGACGATAAAAAACTTACCTGGAAGATAAAGTCGCTGCGCGGCAAGGTCAAGACTGGTGTTTTCTCGATAGGCGAGGGTGATGATTTGATAGATAAAAGGGATTCCGTGTCCGATGTCGGCAAAAGCATGTACCCGAGGTCAGAAGCCGATCGGTCGGATATTTTCCGTATCATAACCTCCAATATAAAGCGCGCGGAAGAGGCTGCCAGGGTCCTTGAAGAGTTCGGTAAATTGGCCGACAGCGATGCCGGAAGGATCTTTAAATCCGTAAGGTTCGATCTTTATACCATTGAGAAAGAGCTGTTAAAAAGCTGTAAGCCGCTGACCATAGGCCGTAAGCTAGATTTCGACTTGTACGTTGTTACCGATCCTGACGTACTCGGGAAAAGATCCCCGGTTGAGGCTGTTAAACAGGCCATCAAAGGCGGCTGCAGGATCGTCCAGTTGAGAGATAAAAAAGCCTCGATAGGGCAGTATTACAACATGGCAAAACAAATAGTTCAGGTATGCAAAAAGGCCGGTGTGACGTTCATCGTTAACGACTATCTCGATGTGTGTATGGCGCTTGACGCTGACGGGATACACATCGGGCAGGACGATATCCCTGTACACGTTGCCAGAAAATTATTGGGTCCCGGAAAGATCATAGGGCTTTCCACCCACAATTTCGATCAAGCGATGAAAGGGATAAAGTCTGGTGCCGATTATATAAGCGTCGGGCCTATATTCTCGACGGCCAGCAAGCCCAATACAAAGCCCCTCGGGATCGATCTTTTGCGCAGGATATCATCGGCGATCAACAGATCATCAAAACCGGTCCCGTTCGTCGCGATCGGCGGTATAAACGAGCTCAATATTAGAAGTGTTGTCGATATTTGTAAGGGTCGATTGCGATCGACCCCGACACGTGCCGCTGTTATCCGCGCCGCGATAGGGCAGAAGGATATTGCGGGTGCGGTAAAAAGATTGATAAAGAAGTTCAGATGATCGTAGGAGGCGGGTTTGAAACCCGCCCGTACACACGCGGCGCGGTAAAAAGGAGAAATGAAATGGACGAATTGATAATAGCAGGACGGAAATTCAGGTCCCGTCTCATGCTCGGTA
>JAKLHX010000068.1 GCA_022709925.1 Candidatus Margulisiibacteriota bacterium | reverse complement strand
GGTTCGTCGTCGACCACCAATATCTTCGTCTTGTTCTGCTGTACCATTTGTAAGATATTCTATCAGAACGATTTTATATTTGCAAATCTCTCTTATATTTTTGTATAATTAGAACATATGTCAGAAGTCAAGCCGTTTAAAGGCATAACATATGATGTGTCAAAACTCGCTGACGCTGCGAGCGTTTTTACCCCGCCTTATGATGTCATATCCGAACATGACCAGGATAAGTATTACGGCAGGCATGACCATAATATCGTAAGGGTCATATTGGGCAAGACGAAACCTTCCGATGATGACAAGGACAACAGGTATTCCAGGGCCGCAGTGAGCATAAAAGAATGGTTGTCCGAAGGATATATGCTGGAAGACAAACTGCCTTGTCTTTATGTGTATCGCCAGCAATTTTCCCATAACGGCAGGCAGTATTCAAGGAAAGGTTTTATCGGCCTGGTAAAGCTGAGTGCTGACGGATCGGTGAAGTTCCATGAGAATACTTTCCAAAAAGCCAAAGACGACAGGATGCAGCTCCTTAAAGCCACTCTTACGAATACCGAACCGATATTTTTGCTCTATAAAGGCTATGCCGCTTCGATCCCCGAGCAAAAGCCGATTGTGGAGTTCAAAGATGACAATGCGGATACGCATACTTTGTGGAGGGTGGATAATAAAGAGGAAATAGACGATTTTTGCGCTGATTTTAAGGACAAGCCGCTTTATATAGCCGACGGTCATCACAGGTTCGAGACGGCCTATAAATATGCCAGAGACATGAAAATAGACCCTAAGAGCGATGATCCCAGGAATTATGTGATGGCCTATTTCGTGGAACAGTCGGACCCGGGGCTTTTGGTACTCCCGACCCATAGACTGCTGAATATATCCGCAGAAGATATAGAGCTCATACAAAAGAACGCTAAGAACTATTTCCTCACCATAGAGATAGATTCTTTTGAAAAGATCGAACGCGCAAGCGGAAAGGTCTTCGGCTTTTTCAGCAGGAAAGACAACAAGCTTTATATGCTGAAATTGCGCGATGTCGTGGCAAAGGACAAGATAATGAAAGCCAAAGGGAAGTCGGACCAGGCAAATCTGGAGGTCGCTATTTTACACGATCTTCTGCTTGACGATGTCATCGAGAAATATAAAGGGGATACGTCAAAGAGCGATGTGATCGGTTACAGCCATGATGACAAGGATGCCGTGGCCATGGTCCGGAGCGGCAAATATTCCTGCGCTTTCCTTTTGAATACTACAAAAGTCTCTACTATAATGGATACTGCCGATGCCGGCGGAAGAATGCCGCAAAAGTCCACGTTTTTCTATCCAAAAGCCTATTCCGGGCTTGTAATGCGCAGGTTCGGATAGGGTATAATATCCCCAAGTGTCGGGGTAGCTCAGTTGGCAGAGCGAGGGACTCATAAGCCCTAGGTCGCCGGTTCAATCCCGGCCCCCGACATAAAAAATCATATGAACCCGAACAAGAAGATCGTTGTTAATGATCTTATGCAGAAAAGATACGTTTATTTTCTGACAGAACCTGCCGGAAAAAAATTTCATCCGGACTTCAAACCGGAACTTTCCCCAAAACAGATGCTGGAAATGGGGGTCTTCGGAGGGAAATACATGACGGACTGTAAGAAGGAATTCCCGACGGAGTGGTTTAAAAAGGCCAAATTGAACAGCACGTTCCATGACCCGGACCTCAATTATTTTGGCGTCAACGCTTCTCAGCCTCTTTCGGTATGGAGAAATAAAGGATGGATCTATCCCGAAGATCCCAGGGGGTGGTTCCAGTGGTACTGCAGATATTACATGGGGCGCAGGATAAACGGAGAAGATGAGAGACAGATAAAACGCTGGAAGGCTATAAAAAGGCATGTTGCGCAGATAAGGAAGAACTGTCGAAAAGGGGATCTCTCATGCAGGGCGAAACAAAGACAAGCCGTGCTACACTGGGCCTATGACAGCAGGAAGATATGAGGACCATGACAAAACACAAAATATCATTTTATGAACGTTTGCTGGTGGTGTTATCTTATATCCTGTTCTTTCCCGCATTCAATATCATATTTACGGAACGGCGCAGGAACGAAGAACTTGCTTTCCATGCGGGACAGGCAATGTTCCTATGGATGTCCATGATATTTGTTGTCGCTTCTTTGAGGATATCATTAGGCATTATATTTCCTGAAGCCGATATCGCTTTTGCCGGATATTTTGTAAGCTTGTTATCTTTTGTATTCTGGGCTTATGCGATCAAATGCTCTTTCATGTTCTTGATGGGGAAAAAAGTCCTGATCCCCGTAATTTCTGACATTTCTGACAGGTTAGCCTGATGCTTGAGAAAAAAGCCTTTTCTGCCATAAAGGGATCCAAGATGCTGGAGCGCGGGGACAAGATACTTGTCGCGTTGTCCGGCGGCCCGGACTCTGTTGCTCTTTTGTATTTTCTTAAAAAGTCAGGTAAAAATATTGCGGCAGTCCACCTTAATCATTGCATAAGGAAAAAAGATGCCGTTGCGGACGAAAAATTCGTAAAAGAACTTTGTTCCGTGTGGAAGGTCCCTCTTTACGTCAAAAGGTCCGATATCAAAAAATTGTCCAAGAAGAACAAGGTGTCTCTGGAAGAAGCCGGCAGGAATGAAAGATACAGGTTCTTTGATACCCTGGCCGCTAAAAAAGGTTTTGACAAGATCGCACTGGCCCATAATGCCGATGACAATGTCGAGACTTTTTTGATGAGGCTTTTGAGAGGGACGGGACTAAAGGGCCTTTGCGGGATCCCTCCTAAGAGGGGCAGGATAATCCGTCCGCTGATCGATGTTTGGAAAAAAGACATCCTTCGTTATTGCAAGGCCAACCGTCTGCAGTACCGTACGGATGAGACGAACTTTGTTCCGAAATTCACAAGGAATAAGATCCGCAATATCATAATTCCGGAGCTCGAGAAAAAAGATCCTCGTATAAAAGCCAGGGTGCTCGGATGTATCAGGGGCTTCTGCAAAGATTACGAATTGTTGTCGGAGTATCTGAAAAATATCGCGAAAAGAATATTAGAAGATACCAAGCAGGGTGTTCTGATAGATCGAGAGGCTTTGGAAGAGCTTCCGAAAGGAATAAAAGGGCATGTGGTCAGGAAGGCCGTTGAAAAGGTCAAGGGGGACCTTGTGAATATCGGATCGCGTCATATAGATAATATCCTTTCTCTCGAGGATGGCCGCACATGCCTTCCCGGCGGGTTGTTCGTTCTTGCCGACGACAGATCTTTACTTGTGACATATAAAAAAGATTCCGACAAAAGGCTGCCGGATTTTAAATTTATCGTCGATATTCCCGGAAAGATCAAAATAAAGCATTTGGGAAGATATATTTCGGCGTCGGTGACCTCAAAGGTCAAAGACCTGAAAAAGACGCCGTCGAATAGGGCGTATATAGACCTTGATAAGGTAAAAGGGAAAAGACTTATGGTCAGGAATTTCAGGGAAGGGGACAGGTTCGTCCCTTTGGGGATGAGGGGCACGAAAAAGCTCCAGGATTATTTTGTCGACAAAAAGATCTCATTGAAAGAACGCGGGGCTGTCCCCCTCGTCTTTGACAGGAAAAAGCTCCTGTGGGTAGCCGGACATAGGATCGATGAGAGGGTAAAGGTCTCTTCCGGAACAAGAAAAATCCTTCAACTTGATATGATATAATACTTTGTCTATATGGATGCTTTCTCAAGGGTGATCTCTATCAACGATATGGAAGACGCACAAGAGCAAATGCGCCTTGTCGGGGTGCATGACGGCGGCCTTTCCATAATGGTTCCCAAGGCGGTCTTTAGAGCGGTGAAAATAGAGGATGTTTCCGTCACCGCGGCCAATATCCTTAAACAGGACATGCTATCCCGCGGCGGGGATGCCGCTACTTCCTACGGTACTATAGACCATTCGGCAAAAAGGACCGATGTCCTTCTTTTCGGGACGATAGCTCAATTCAAAAGTCTTATCGAAAGGCTAAAGAGCCAGCAATTCCATTTGCCTCAGATCGCTTGTGCAATAGAGCGGTCATTGAATAATTACGACCTCCGGGCTTTACCGGTCCTTGGCATGGAATTCGGGACGAGAACATATGTTATGGGGATCTTGAACGTGACCCCGGATTCTTTTTCTGACGGCGGTAAATACTTGTCCGGCGAAAAGGGAGTGGCCCGGGCCAACGAGATGATATCGGAGGGAGCGGATATCATCGACATCGGAGGTGAGTCGACCAGGCCGGGAGCCGATGAGGTCGATGAGGAAGAAGAGTTGAAAAGGGTTATCCCTGTGATAGAGGGGATATCGTCCATCCTGTCCAGGCAGACACGGCCTATAATATCCGTTGATACAAGAAAATCCACAGTTGCCGAAGCGGCGATCAAGGCAGGCGCGAGCATAATAAATGATGTCAGCGGCCTTTTGTTCGATAAAAATATGGCGGAAGTTGCAGCTGCCCATAAAGCTACGGTCATTATAATGCATTCTAAAGGGACCCCCAAGACGATGCAGGATTCCCCTTCTTATGCGGATGTGGTCTCCGAGATACTCGGTTTTTTTGAAAAAAGCATAAAAGACGCTTGCAGATCGGGGATAAGTGAATATAATATAATATTGGATCCGGGCATAGGTTTTGGCAAGACGGTCGAACACAATCTGGAGATCTTAAAGAGGCTTGATGAGTTCAGGGTGTTCGGACTGCCTGTGTGTGTCGGGACCTCAAGAAAATCCTTTATAGGCAAGATCCTGGGGCAGGACACAGCCGAACAAAGGGAAGAGGGGACCCTTGCCACAATAGCTCTTGCCATTTCAAAGAAAGTTGATATAATAAGAGTTCACAATGTGCAAAATGCCTGCCGTGCGGCGGTTATTTCAGACAGAATAGTAAGGGGGAACATGGTATGAAGAAGAAAGCGAAAAAGGCCGTGAAAAAACAAAAGAAGGCGGTAAAAAAATCCCAGAAAAAAGCCGCAAAAAAACCGGCAAAGAAGCCGGCAAAAAAACCAGTAAAAACAACAGCAAAAAAAGCCGAAAAAAAGATAAAATCACCGGCAAAACATCTGAAGCCCGGCGAAAACAGGACTGTATATTTGTCTTTGGGTTCTAATGTGGGAGACAGGGAAGAATATATAGAACAGGCCGTGACCTTATTAAAAGAGACCCCGGGCATAAAGGTCGTAAGAAGATCCTCGAACTTTGAGACCCAACCGGAAGGCAAAAAGAACCAGCCCTTGTTCATCAATTGCGCGGTAGAGATAACTACCAACCTTTCGCCTCAAAGCCTGCTTGATCTCATGCAGGGATTTGAGGACACTCTCGGAAGGGACAGGAGCCTAGAGTGGGGACCCAGGACGATCGATATAGACATTCTTCTGTACGGGAATGAGCTTATAAGCGAAGACAGGCTTAGCATTCCGCATCCTTTGATGCACGAAAGGATCTTTGTCCTCGAACCTTTACAGGAAATAGCTCCGAATGTGATACATCCGATACTTGAGCGCACCATAAAAGAGCTTTATCACGATAAAAAGGCCGAAACGGTCTCGACCGATAAATACGAGGAAGACCTCCCCGGATTTAGAGAGGTAAAAAGAGGGATTGCAGACGATTACGAACGCTGGTAGCGCGCAGGAAACAAGGGATCTGGGAAAAAAATTCGCAGGGTCTTTAAAGCCCGGAGATGTTATCGCTCTTTTCGGACAACTCGGCAGCGGTAAGACCACATTTATTCAAGGGTTATCAAAGGGACTGGGTATAGATAATTTTGTCACTAGTCCTTCTTTTGTGATAATAAACGAATATCCCCTTAATAACAGAGGGCAAAAGACCTCGTTCTTCCATATAGACCTTTACAGGATGGATAGTGCCGGAGAGATCGAGGATCTCGGGATGACCGATCTTTTTAATGACAGGTCTATCGTCGCGATAGAATGGGCGGATAAGGCAGGTATGTTGCTGCCTGAAAACTGTAAAAAGATACATTTTAATTTTGTATCCGAGAATGAGAGAGAGGTAGTATTCTCTTGAAAGTCCTTGGCATAAGCACTCCGGCAAAGTATGTAAGTATCGCAGCGCTTGATCTGGCCGTCGAGAACGGTCTTTTGAAGAAGGATGTGTCCGCAGAATTTTCGTCATCCAGTTTAAGGTCCGAGGACCTTACTCAATTGGCTAAGGAGATATTCGACCGATCGGGAACGGACATTAACGGGATCGAACTGATAGCCGTAGCTCAGGGGCCGGGCTCATATTCAGGTCTTCGGGGAGGATTGGCGGCGGCAAAATCTTTTTCCCAG
>JAKLHX010000067.1 GCA_022709925.1 Candidatus Margulisiibacteriota bacterium | reverse complement strand
CGATATAAGGCACTTCTTTGATAACGATGTAAGGTTCTTGAGGCAATTTTAGGGGAGGCTAACAGCACGGGCCGATCGGATCGGCCCTACAGCTAACGGCTTACCCGCCTGCCATGCTTCGCAAGGCGTAGCGGGCAGGCCGGCTCCGGAGCCGTTTGCCGTAAGCGAGTGCAACGAGCGAGCCGTAGCGAATGAAGTGAGCGTGCCATCGAGAAAAAGGGGAAAAATGAAGATACCGTTTGATTGGTTAAAAGAGTTCGTAGATATAAAAGAGCCGATAGATAAAGTGGCAGGGGCGCTTTCGCTGTCGGGTACGGAGGTCGCTTCGTCCGGGAATAATGTGATAGAAGTGGACATCCTTCCGAACAGGGGCGATTGTCTCAGTGTCCTTGGCATCGCGAGAGAAGTATGCGCAACACTGGACAAAAAGTTAAAACAGCCGAAGATCGAAGTTAAAGAATCCGGCGAGGACATATCCAGATCCGCCTCTGTCGAGGTAAAAGACGCGGACCTTTGTCCCAGATATATGGCGCGCGTGATAAAAGACGTGAAAATAGGGGGTTCTCCCGCATGGATGCAGAAAAGGCTTTTAGATGCCGGGGTGCGTCCGATAAACAACGTTGTAGATGTGACCAACTATGTAATGCTCGAGATGGGACAGCCTCTCCATGCATTTGACCTCGATCTGCTCGAAGGGAAAAAGATAATAGTAAGAAGGGCTGCTGCGGGCGAAAAGGTAACGACCCTTGACGGTATCGAAAGGGTGCTTGATAAGGACTGTCTTGTCATCGCTGATGCGAAAAGAGCGGTGGCGGTCGCCGGTGTCATGGGAGCGGGCAACAGCGAAATATCTTCCGGCACGAAGAATGTCCTCCTTGAGAGCGCATTGTTCCTGCCGGTCTCCATAAACAAGACCTCAAAAGACCTTAAGATAAGAACCGAGGCGTCCGTAAGGTTTGAGAGAGGTATAGATTTTGAAGGTGTGCAGAGGTCCCTTGACCGTGCCGCCGGACTTATACAGGAACTTTCAAAGGGATCTGTCGCCAAAGGGGCCATAGACGTAAAAAAAGCGGATAAAAAACCTTTAAGCTTAAAGCTCAGGCCGGAGCGGATAAAAAAGGTCTTGGGCGTGGACATCCAAAAAGACAAGGCTGTTTCCATCCTCAACAATCTCGGTTTCCAGACAAAAGATGCAGGTAAAGATATCGAAGTGCTCGTTCCTATGTGGAGGGCGGCCGATATCGAAAGGGAAATAGACCTTATAGAAGAGATTGTGAGGATATTCGGCTACGACAAGATCGCGGAGACCTTCACTTTTATAAGACAGGACATGGATAATACCGACAAGCTTATCTCTTCGATGAAAAAAGAAAGAATGCTAAAGCATATGCTTTCCTGCAAAGGGTTCTTTGAAGTGAAGACCTACAGCATGTCAGGAGAAAAGCTTTTTAAGAAGGCCGGCCTGGATACGGCAGCCGCGGTCGCCGTCGCGAACCCGCTGATAGAAGAGATGACGCATCTGCGCACATCCGTGATCCCCGGACTTTTGGAGGCGGCGCAGTACAACATCAACAGGAAAATATCGGACCTTGCGATCTTTGAGGCCGGGAAGATATTCAGCAATAAGGGCGAAGGACAGATGCGGGAAAAACATGTCCTGACCGGGCTGTTGTACGGTTCGGTGTTCAAGGGGATCGTTGAAAAGGACCGCGTCAAAGAAGATTTTTACTTCCTGAAAGGGATCGTAGAAGATGTTTTTGACCTTTACGGGGCTTGCTGTGTCGAATATTCTCCTTCAAACGACGGGAAGATCGCTTCGGGCAGCGGTGCCGAGATATTCTGCAAGGGTAACAAGATAGGTTTTATCGGGCAGGTGGAAAGAACAATTGCCGGCAATTTTGACATGCAGAAACCGGCATATGTCTTTGAGATAAGCATGGACTTTTTGAACAGTATAGAAATAGTTCCCTCAAGGCAGGAGTCTCTGCCGAAATATCCTGCTGTCAAAAGGGATATCGCGATGTATGTACCCCAGGGCGTTACACACGAAGAGATAGTTGAAAGGATACTTTTCGAAGGGGGAAGCCTTGTTGAGGATGTCGAGCTTTTTGACAGGTATATCGGCAAAGACAAAATAAGCCTCGCATACAGCGTCATATACAGGTCGCGCGAAAAGACCATGACGGACGAAGAAATAAATTTCCTGCACGAAAAAGTATTGGGCGCGCTCGAAAACAATCTCAAGGTCGAGATAAGAAAGTAAAGAGGGGCCCTCAATGTCTGACCTCACTCCGATGATGAAGCAGTATCTGGAGATAAAGTCCCAGGTAAAAGACGCCCTTTTATTCTTCAGGCTCGGCGATTTCTACGAGATGTTCGGCGATGATGCTCTTGTGGCCTCCAAGGAACTTGAGATAACCCTGACCGGAAGAGGGCAGGGCGAGAACCGCGCTCCGATGTGTGGCGTCCCGTACCACAGCGTCCAGCCTTATGTGTCAAAGCTTATCTCCCGAGGGTTCAAGGTCGCGATATGCGAGCAGGTTGAAGATCCTGCTCTTGCAAAGGGGATCGTGAAAAGAGAGGTCATAAAGATCATAACCCCGGGAACGATCCTTGAATCATCGATGCTGACAGAGAACACGAATAATTACCTTATGTCCATATCTTTTTCAGGGGAAAAATGCGCGCTTGCTTTTATTGACGTGTCCACGGGAGAGTTCAAAGGAATAGATCTTGAAGGCCCGGACAAGATGAGGCAGCTTTTTGACGAGATCGAAAGAGTGTCCCCGTCCGAGGTCCTGATGCTTCCTGATGCCGCTCAAAATAATGAAAAACTCCTGTCGTTCATGAGCGCCAGGGGGATAATATATACCCCGTATAACTTAAAAGATATATTCGATGTGTCTCTTGCAAAAGAAAAGCTCCTTAGACATTTTTCCTTAAGTTCCCTTGAAGCATTTGGCTTTAGCGGGAGTGAGCTTTCTTTGTGCGCGGCATCGGCGATAGTCGATTATCTGAAAGAAACGCAGAAAGTCCCTCTACTGCATATCAACAGCCTGAAAAAGTACAGGATCGACAACTATATGTATATCGATTCCGCGACCAGGCGGAACCTGGAGCTTGTTCAAACGATAAGGGAAAGATCGTTTGAAGGGAGCCTTCTTTGGATATTAGACAGGACAAAGACCCCGATGGGAGCGAGATCTCTGCGTTCATGGCTTCTGTTCCCTCTTTGCGATAAGGATGCGATAACGGCACGTCTTGACGCCGTTGAAGAGCTTTCTAAAGACCAGATGCTTAGAGCGGATATGGCAGATGCCCTCGACAACATCAGGGATATCGAGCGGCTTACCGGAAAGATCGCATCCGCGTCCGCAAACGCCAGGGACCTTGTTTCTCTGAAAGAATCCCTTGAAAAGCTCCCGTCAATTAAGTCCGTGCTTTCAAAATGCAGTTCGCCGCTCATAAGGGGCCTTGCGGATTTTAAGGACATGTCGGAAGTTTATTCCCTGATAAGTTCCGCCGTTGCCGATGACCCTCCTTTTGTGCTGAAGGATGGCGGACTCATAAAGCCGGGCTACAGTGCGGAACTTGACGAGATAAAGAACGCTTCTCTCAAAGGCAAGGAATGGATCTCAAACCTTGAAGAAGAAGAGCGGCGCCGGACAGGGATAAAGTCCCTTAAAGTAGGGTTCACAAAAGTATTCGGCTATTATATAGAGGTGTCTTCTTCCAACCTCAAGTATGTCCCGCAGGATTACATACGGAAACAAACGCTCGTCAACTGCGAAAGGTTCATCACTCCTGACCTTAAGGACAAAGAGTCTATGATACTGAACGCACAGGACCGCAGTGTTGAAATGGAATACGTGATCTTTTGCACTGTCAGGGACAAGGTCGCGGCCTTTGCGAAAGACCTTCAGCAGGTGGCTTTTTGCGTGGCCAATATCGACGCTCTTTTATCTTTGGCAAATGTTGCTGTAAGCGAGAACTATGTCAAGCCGAAGTTAAAAGATCCGGGCTCTTCCGTTGAAATAAAGGACGGGCGGCATCCTGTATCGGAAAAAACGCTCGGTCAGCATCTTTTTGTGCCGAACGATACCGTCATGGGCAAGGATAGCGGTTTCCTGCTCATAACAGGGCCGAACATGGCGGGAAAATCGACGTACATGAGGCAGGTAGCGCTTATAGTGCTTCTTTCCCAGATCGGAAGCTTTGTCCCTGCTTCATCGGCAAGCCTTCCCGTTTTCGATAGGATATTTACGCGCGTCGGCGCATTCGATGACCTTTACGCCGGACAATCAACGTTCATGGTGGAGATGCTTGAGACCGCGAATATACTTAATAATGCGACAAAGGACAGCCTTATAGTGATCGACGAGATAGGGCGGGGCACCGCGACTTTTGACGGCATGAGCATAGCGAAAGCCGTTGCGGAGCACATACATTCAAGGATAGGCGCGAAAACGCTTTTCGCCACGCACTATCACGAGCTCACGAACCTCCCGGAGAAGTTCAAGGGCATAAAGAACGTGAACGTTTCGGTAAAGGAAGAAGGCGACCATATAACCTTCCTTCACAAGATAGTGGACGGCACGGCCGATAAAAGCTACGGCATACATGTGGCAAAACTGGCGGGTCTTCCCGACAGCGTCGTCAAGAGAGCTAAAGAAGTTTACGATACGCTGGAGATGGTCGAAAATAAACTCGGCTAAACTTTGTTATAATAATAATGTTACTCTTTTGGGCTCATAGCTCAGTTGGCTAGAGCACGCGACTGATAATCGCGAGGTCGGTGGTTCGAGCCCACCTGGGCCCATTGTTTTTTCCCCGCGAACTGTTTCTGCGCAAAAATTTTCGCGTCCGTTATTACCTTGTACTCCTCGGCGGCTTTTTTTTGGGTGGGGGCAAAAAAAAGCCGCCGGAAGATTGGGCGCGCAGGAATTTTCCGCGCCATTTGCCGAAGAATTGATTATTATTTCTATCGCCTCTTTTGAATAAATGATTTGTGCGATGTGCCTTTTTATTTTTAAATCTTTTCTACTTTGTCCGCCTCTCCCTGTTTTCCCAGCTTAGCATTTCCCCGCTTTAAGCGTGTCAAGGTCGCTTCACTCACTCGTCCTCGACGCGCCTTCGTAGCAGCTCGGACTCGTTCGCTTCCGCTCCCTGCTCCAGTCGGCAGAGTCGCTGCTCAGCCTCCTTCCGCCCCTCCGCTTGCCTGCAGCTCGTCGCTCATATCAGACAGCTAAGGTAATGCTCCTCGCTTTCGGCTGCGCTGCGGGTGACACGCAGCGGGGAAATGCTCCCTGTGTTGCACAGGGAGGTGTCATTTATGTCTATTCGTCGTCTGGTTGGGGTTGTCGGCTCTCGGTCTCTTCCGGTTCGTTTTTCTGCGCTTGTGGGTCAGGTTGTTTCTTTGTTCCTTTCCCGTGGCTTCGGTGTTGGTTCCGGCGGTGCCATGGGGGCTGATCATTTTGCTTTGTCTGCTGTTCTTTCGTCCGGTTCTTCTGCCCGCGGGGTTGTTTTTTCTGCTTGGTCTTCTGTTTCCGGGTTCCCTTCTTCCGTCCGCCCTGACGTTGAGCGGTTTATCGGGTCAGGCGGCAGTGTTGTTTGGGGTTCGGTTTCTTCCGGTTGTGCTCGTCCTGTTGCTGTCTCCGCTCTTCTCCGCCGCAATGAGCGTTTGGTTTCCGCGTCTTCTGTTATTGTGGCTTTTCTCTTTGGTCCTTCGCGCGGCTCTCTCT
This sequence comes from Candidatus Margulisiibacteriota bacterium, assembly GCA_022709925.1. Lineage (GTDB taxonomy): Bacteria > Margulisbacteria > WOR-1 > JAKLHX01 > JAKLHX01 > JAKLHX01. The sequence goes on along the minus strand of JAKLHX010000067.1, from coordinate 587 downwards.
ACACCATCCGCCACGCTGTTTCCTGTGGTGTCCCTGTCATTGTGTTCCTTTGCGGCGGCGGTGCATGCCTGCCGCCTGATCTCGTACGCCATTGTTTTGTTTTCAGAAAGGAGGTGATATAATCATGTCAGTTTTTACAGGTTCGCCGTGTTGTGAGCATTGTTTAAGTTCGCTACATTGTAATAGGCATTTAAAAGTCCGCTGTCCCAAGTTTGTTAACTACATTAGTCTTCTACACAAGTCCAATGCTCACCAAGAAATAATATCGGAATTGAAGAATTTAATTGATCCGGTACCGAAATATTCTTGTGAGAGGAGGGCCAGTGTATGAAGGCAGCTATCTATACGAGGGTTTCGACGGATGGACAGGCCGAGATAGAATTTAATTCCTGCGAAACGCAGGAATTAAAGATCATGTCGTTCATATCGAGCCAGAACGATATTGAGGTCCATAAGGTTTATTCAGATCCCGGGTTCAGCGGGGCGAACACTGACCGCCCCGCATTACAGGAAATGATTCGGGATATCCGCCGGGGAAAAATAAATTCTGTTATCTCATATAAAATAGACAGGCTCACCAGATCGCC
>JAKLHX010000066.1 GCA_022709925.1 Candidatus Margulisiibacteriota bacterium | reverse complement strand
GCCGTATTTGCCCTGGAGATAGATGTTTCTGGGGTAATTGAAAGTATATCTTCCCGAAAGGCCAAAACCCTTGCCACCCATGGTGCCGTGTATCTTCTTAAATACTATTTCCTTGCCCGTGACGGACGCAATGCATGAAAGTTCTTTGAGCTCCAATTTATCTTCGCCTATCGGAACGGAAACGTTGCTGAACTCGGCCTTGATAGTGCTTTTATCTTTCAAGATGTCCCCTTTTACGATCTTGAGCTTTTGCGCTATCACGGCATCGGCGCGCGCTTCTATCGTGCCGTAGCGCACAGCGCCCTTCTTTACCGTGTATCTGGCATCGATATCTACGGAATCCTTTATCACAGAAAAAGTCCCTTCAACGTCGACATCTTTCGCTTTAAAGTGCCAGGGAAAGAACACATCATCGAGATAGTACGTCCAATACCTGTCAAGATATCTTGTATTTGCTTTGATCCTGCCCGAATAGGAGCCTTTTGACGCATCGTATTTGAGATCGGCCGAGATCGCCTCGTTAGACGCATCAGGGTCGCTTGTCGATATCCTTGCAAGGAATACATTGTTGTCCACGTTCTCGACCCTGACCTTCCCGTTTACGAACCTGCGCTCTATAGAATTATTTTTTTGCATACGGTCCGAGAACCGGATTATCGAATCCGAGAACACGACCGTCCTGAAGACCATTCTCTGCCGCTCCTCACCGCCGCCCGCCTCGGACGTTTGGATCAGAGGCGAAAAGTTCCATCGTCCTTCCCTGTCCCTTGAAATATTCAGCTCCGTCCCGGCCACCCTGAGCTCTTTTATCTTCAATTCTTTTTTTATAAAAGCCGGGAGGTCAAGGTCGATATCAACATCCTTGGCGCTGAATATCTTTCCGGCCTTCGTCGAAAGGTCGACATCCTTTAAATAGATGCCTTTTGAGATGTTAAAAGTGACGCTGCCGATCTTTAGGACTGCCGCACCTTTAAAAGAATCGTTGATCGAACCTACGATCCACGGGGCCATAACGGAAGGAATGAAGTAATCGGCAATAGCGATATAAGAGGCTGCGATCAGAAGTGTCACGGCCGTGACAAATAAAAATAGATGTTTCGCTGTTTTTGCCATATCTGCCTAATCAAGAACCTGTTCGATCGCGTCGATCACAGCCTGCGGCTTTACATGCTGGATAAAATGCGTCGTGCCTTCGGCCGTCACATGCACTCCCTGCGGGGACTCCCCTACTATCTCCCACTGAAGTCCGCGCAGCACCCTGTCGGCACGCACGGAAAGTTCAGGCGTCGCCGCGAGCTCCATTGTAGCGCTTGAACTTACGACAATGAGCGGGATATTCCCGACCGAAGTGATATGTTGGTCCTTGACCTCCGCAAAACTCTCATCAAGGTTCAAAGTTTCGGCGATAACGGTCTGCCAATGCACCGGTCTGGTCATATATATGTACTCGTACTCCAAACGCTCTTTTTCAGGAACGGAAGCATCTACCATGCCGCTTACGTCAGACAGAGATATGGTCCCGCTTACCGCTTTTTCATAAAAAGTCTGAAGCCTTGCAAGAGCCGGGGCCACAGCTTCGTCCATTGAAGCCTGTACATCCGGGTCCTGCCGCGATTTCTGCTCTTCGTGCCCGGGATCTACGAACACCATCCCTGCTACCTCACCCGGATATGTATGCGCGAAAAGTCTGGCCAAAACGCCTCCCGCGGAATGAGAAACAAGAACGTACGGAGGCAGCACTCCCGCATTCTGCAAAAGCGTATGGAGCTCAGCGGCTTCAAAGGTCATGAGCCTTGGGTTCGGACTCGCCTCGCTCCAACCGAGTCCGGCGCGGTCGTACGTACAAACGCGGTGCGTCTTTGCGATCTCGGGAGCGACAAGCGCCCATGTCAGCGAAAAATCCGCCGATCCGGCAAGCATCACGACCGCAGGGCTTCCGGAACCCGTAATTTGGATATGCATTTTATATCCGCCGACATCCACCATCTGTCCGGGAGGAGGGAAAAACGCTGACGGCTGCGGAGGATTTGTACAGCCCGCGGCAAAGAATAAAAGCAATATTTGAACGGCAAAAAAATATCTTTTCACATTTGTAACTATAATATTATTTGGAGGATTGGTCAACAGAAGACTTGTGGTACAAGAACGATCTCCAGAGCACGGCAAGCGCGGTCTGTACATAGATCATGGCATCGGGCGGAGACAAATAGATTATCCAGGAAAAACATCCACCAAAGACCAGCCAGTTTACAGGAAGCACTTCGGACAATTTTTTCAGCGTGGCATAAGGCATGTCTTTAAGCTTGCCTCTGTTAAGTATATGCATAGCCGCAAAAAAAGATCCCAAATAAGGGGGCGTAAAGACCAGCTGGTCGAACAAGACCCTTTTTACTGTCTGTGAAAATCCAGACCCATGAAATGTATCCAAATTAAAATCGAACATCTGCCTTATTATCAACCCGCCCGATATCGCCCCGACAGCGCTCATGACCGCCGACCTGCGCAGATCTATTTTCTCCCTTGTCTTGGACAATATCTCGTACCGCTGGGCCAAGAGATCGGGGATTAACCCCAGAGCTATCCCTGAAGCCGAATACTCATAAAATGTTTGATGTTGTTTTAGCATATCCCGTACGAGGTCCAGATTTCCCTTGACGCACGGAAAAGCATCATAAGAGTAGTCTACGGATGCGGCAACTGCTGCCGCTCCTACCGCGTACGGTAAAAAGTCGCGGGCGGTCTGCTTAAGCGCAGTATAATCCGGCCTGAAGCTCTGCATATACGTACGCAGCTTGGGCTTTGAGCTTTGAAAAGATAATTTCATTATTCAAATATGTATCGAACGAAAAAGTGAAAAATCCCAATGAAGACTAAAAGCCTTTATCAACTGCCGGTATCCTTGTGTCCCGCGACATAGAGGAACGGTATGTACAAAGATGTCAGCAGCAACACCAGCGCAATGACCGAAAGGATGATATTCCCTTTCCTGAAACTGTCTATCATTTGAAGCGTTATAGCAGTGGCCGTAACAAAGAACATGAAGACTGCCGGGATCTTAACGAAAAGGTTACCTATCGAGCGTTTTGCAAGGTAAATAGTGACGGCGATCAGGGCAAGCGCCGCCAGCATCTGATTAGCGGAGCCGAACATGGGCCAGATGGACATCGTTCCCTGCCTGTTGAACACGAAAAGGCAGGCCCCAAGGACAGTGATCACCGTGGCTGCATACCTGTTCATAAGGAATTTAGCCGCAGGCCGGGAGCTTCCTTCAAAGAATTCCTGCATAGTATACCTGCCCAGCCTTGTAGCCGTGTCCAAGGTCGTCAGAGCGAACGAAGCGATAGCCAGGGAAGCGAACGTCTTGCCTGCTTCCGAGGGAAATCCCATAGCCCCGAAAAAGCTGGCAAATCCGAGAGCAAATATTTCTGCAGGGTTCCTTACAAGGGACATATACTGGCCTTTCATCATCATGAACGCAGTGGTCAGCGCCACTATAGCAAGAACGGCCTCTATGAGCATTCCTCCATAACCCACGAACTGGGCATCGGACTCTTTATCCACCTGTTTCGATGAAGATCCTGACGCGACTATGGAATGGAAACCGCTTATGGCCCCGCATGCGACCGTAACGAACAATATGGGGAAAATATATCCCAGGTTCGGCGCGTATATGCCGGTGAACGCGTCAAGATGCACGCCGGGACGGTAAAACAATATGCCGAAGATACCTATGCCCAAAAGAGCGTACAGAAGGAAAGAGTTAAGATAATCCCTCGGCTGGAGCAGTATCCATATAGGCGTCACTGACGCGACAGCGACATAAACCAGAAGAAGGATGATCCATGTCCTGTAAGAAAAAGCTACGGGAAAAAGCATCCCTATCCAGATCGAAAGGAACAACAATACTACGAACAGCAATGTAAGCGGGATCATGGGAAGCTTCCTGACGTACAGCAGATATCCGAACGCGACAGCAAGAAAGATGAATATGATGGAAGATGTCCCGGCCTGCGGAGTGGATATGAAGGTATTGGCGATCACTATGGAAAAAACCCCTATGACCAGGATCAATGTGAACCATGTAAATACCAGAAAGACTCTTTTCCCTGTCCGCCCTATAAGGGATTCAAGTATGCCCCCTATCGTCCTGCCGTGATGTCTGACGGATAATATCAGAGAAGTAAAATCCTGCACAGCGCCGAAGAATATACTTCCGACCACGATCCATAACAGTACGGGCAGATATCCGAACTGCGCCCCGAGTATCGGGCCTATAATAGGCCCTACCCCTGCTATTGACGCAAAATGATGTCCCAGCAGAACGAATTTGTGCGTAGGGACAAAATCCACCCCGTCATATTTGGTCTTGGCAGGAGTGTGTTTCCCGTCGTCGATATCGAATTTTTTCCCTATCCACGAGGCATAAGTGAAGTAAGACAGTATAAAAAGAGCTATCGATCCGAGAAGTATGGCTACAGATAACATTCTTCCTCCTTCAGACGTAAATTATTATATCACTCCGGGACGGGATTGCATGTTAATATATCTTCATGGATATATTTTCATTAGTTCTTATTTCTGTGGGGCTTGCGATGGACGCGACCGCCGTATCCATGGCGTACGGAGCAATCATCAACAAAGACCGCTCTTACCATGCGGTCAGATTCGCCTTAAGCTTTGGTATCTTTCAGGTGATAATGCCGTGTATAGGCTGGACAGCCGGCACAAGTATCAGCAAATTTATCGCGGGGTTCGATCACTGGGTCGCTTTCGGTCTGCTCATTTTTATAGGATGCAAGATGATATATGAGGCATCGGTCATAGAGGACGGCAAAAGGTCTCCTGCCGTACCTCTAAACACGCTTCTTATGCTATCTTTAGCGACAAGCATAGATGCTTTGGCCGTGGGGCTCAGCTTCGCGCTGCTAAACGTGAGCATCATCACCCCTGTAATTATGATAGGCATCGTTACATTCGCTATGTCGCTTGCGGGTTTTGTGATCGGAAAAAGGGTCGGCAGTCTTTTTGAGAACAACATGGAAAAAGCCGCCGGAGTTATCCTAATACTCATAGGGATAAAAATACTCATAGAACATACTTTATAAAAAAGAGCCCTCCGATATCGGAGGGCTCCCTCTTTTTAATTCTTCGCCGGGCTATTTTATAAGGAACAACATATTGTGGATCTGCACAAGGACAGGTCCGAGCACAAGAGAAACGATGGACATCAATTTGATCAATATGTTCATTGCGGGACCGCTTGTATCTTTGAAAGGGTCCCCAACGGTGTCCCCTACGACTGCTGCCGCATGGACAGGAGTACCTTTTCCTCCGCCGGCGCCTTCTTCGATCGCTTTTTTGCCGTTATCCCAGACCGCTCCGGAATTGGCAAGCATGATCGCCATAGGCACACCCACACAAAGAGAACCGGCCAAAAGTCCGCCCAAAGCTTCCGGACCAAGCACTATACCTATGATGACAGGGACCAATATAGCAGAAACGCCGGGCATGACCATCTCGGTCAAAGCGGCTGATGTGCTGATATCGACGCATTTGCTGATATCAGGTTTTGCTTTGCCTTCAAGAAGTCCTTTTATCTCACGGAACTGGCGTCTTACTTCTTCGACCATCTTGAACGCCGCACGGCCGACCGCCTGCATCGTCATAGAAACGAATGCGAACGGGACCAATCCTCCGATGAACAGTCCGATCACGACATTCGGGTTCATGACGTTGATCGATTTAAGTCCGACTACCTGAGTGTAAGCAGAGAACAGCGCAAGTGCCGTCAAAGCGGCAGACCCTATAGCAAAACCTTTGCCGATCGCCGCTGTAGTATTACCCAAAGAATCGAGAGTGTCCGTGATCTTCCTGACGCCGTCCGGAAGGCCTGACATAGTGGCAATGCCGCCTGCATTGTCAGCAATTGGCCCGTATGCGTCAACGGACATGATGATCCCGGTCGTACCGAGCATGCCTACGGCGGATATCGCTATACCGTAAAGCCCGCCGAAGTAATAAGAAACCAGGATCGCCGCGCAGATAGAAAGTATCGGCCAGATCGTGCTCTTCATGCCTATAGCCAAACCGGTTATGATGTTAGTAGCAGGGCCTGTCTTGCAGGACTCTACTATCTGTTTAAGTATCTTTCCCGAAGTGTAGACCTCGGATATGAAACCTATCGCGATACCGGCCAATATGCCGGAAAGTATCGCCCAGAACATGTTCACGCTACCCACGACCATCTTGGTCAAAAAGAAAGCCGCGATGATGAACAGCGCCTGCGCCACATACGTAGAATACCTGAGAGCAAGCTGGGGATTCTTATCCTGTATGAGCTGTATGAAAAGCACTCCAACTATAGAAGAAATGGTCCCTGCGGCGATCAAAAGCAAAGGAAGTATCATCCATGAGAATGCGTTCGTGGCCATCAATGCGCCTATCGCGACGGTC
>JAKLHX010000065.1 GCA_022709925.1 Candidatus Margulisiibacteriota bacterium | reverse complement strand
GACTCCAAGGCCCTTGATGTTGCCGTGCAGGAAATAGCGATGATCACCGGACAAAAACCTCTGATAACGAAAGCAAAAAAATCCATCGCCGTTTTCAAGCTCCGTGCCAAACAGCCGATAGGATGCAAAGTGACGTTGCGCGGAAAGAGGATGTTCCAGTTCCTGGACAAGCTTATCAACATAAGCCTTCCTAAAATAAGGGACTTTAAAGGGGTTTCTCCCAAGTCTTTTGACGGCAGAGGCAACTATACTTTGGGCGTCACCGAGCAGTTGATATTCCCTGAGGTCGATTATGACAAGATCGACAAGATAAGAGGGATGGATATCACTATCTGTACGACGGCTAAAACTGATAACGAAGCTAGAGAACTTCTTAAATTATTGGGAGTTCCTTTCAGGACTTAATAGGAGGAAATAAGTGGGAAAGACTTCTTGGCTGGCAAAAACGGTAAAAAAAGTAAAATTCTCCACAAGGAGAAGGTCAAGGTGCAGACAGTGCGGAAGGCCCAGATCTTACTTGAAAAAATTCGGATTGTGCAGGATATGTTTCAGGTCCCTTGCCCATCAGGGAGTGATCCCCGGTGTGACCAAGTCGAGCTGGTAACAATCTAAAAGGAGCAAAAGATGGTTTTAACAGATCCTATAGGCGATATGTTGTCAAGAATCATGAACCAGGTCAGAGTGAACGGCAGTGAGGTGGAGATGCCGTCTTCAAAGGTCAAGGCAAAGATCGCCGAAGTATTGAAGCAAGAAGGATATATCAGCAATTTTGAAGTAAGTTCCAAAGGCAGTAAGAAAACCCTTAAATTGCATTTCAAGCAGAACAAGAAGATGAAAAATGCGATAAACATGATGAAGAGGATGAGCTCTCCGGGAAGACACGTATATGTTGCGAATGACAGCATCCCAAGGGTCCAGAGCGGATTCGGTACTGCGGTCATATCCACTTCCAAGGGGATCATGCCAGATAAGGAAGCCCGGAAGCAGAAGGTCGGCGGCGAAGTTTTATTTTATATATGGTGAGGAATAAATAAATGTCTAGAATAGGAAGAGCTCCAATAGAAATACCGAAAGATGTCACAGTGACATTTTCGGGGGATACTGTCAGCGTCAAAGGTCCCAAAGGCACGCTTTCACAGAAGGTCGACCCTTCGATAAAGATAAAGATCGAAGGCAGTGTCGTTACCGTTTCTAGAAGTTCGGAAGACAAAAAACACAAATCAATGCACGGACTTTACAGGTCCCTTGTGTCCAATATGATAAAGGGTGTCCATACCGGATTTGAAAAAAATCTGGAGATCACCGGTGTCGGGTACAGGGCCTCCAAAGAAGGCAAAAAATTGATCCTTTCCATGGGATATTCTCATCCGGTTTCGGTCGATCCACCAGCCGGGATAGAGTTCGTAGTCGAAGGACAGACAAAGGTGAAAGTGGTAGGTGCCGATAAACAGGCAGTGGGACAAGTAGCTTCAAACATAAAATATGTAAGGCCAGTCGAACCTTATAAAGGCAAAGGCATAAGATATGCCGGCCAGTACGTAAGAAGAAAAGCCGGAAAAGCGGCCGCAAAATCAGCAAGCTAAGAGGGATCAATAATGAAAGGTAAAATTTCAGGATTATTCGGGACAAAGGACAGACCAAGGCTCAGTGTGTCCGTGACGCTTAAGAACATAATCGCCCAGGTGATCGATGACGAGCAGGGGCACACTCTGGCTTGTGTCACCACCATGGATAAAGAGCTTAAAAAGACCAAAGGATTGAAAGCGAACATAGAATCGGCAAAGATCGTCGGTAGTGCGATCGGTAAAAAGGCCGTTGAAAAAGGCATAACCAAGGTGGTCTTTGACAGAAGATCAAAAAAATATCATGGCAAGCTGAAAGCTCTCGCCGATGCGGCACGCGCCGCCGGCCTGAAGTTTTAAAAGGAGGATCTTGTGGCTGACTCATTTAATTCAAGAGAAGAAAAAGAATACAAGGAAAAGGTGGTCCAGATAAACAGGGTCACCAAAGTAGTTAAGGGCGGTAAGAAGATGGGGTTCAGGGCCGTCGTTATCGTAGGGAACGGTAACGGACAGGTCGGACTAGGTATAGGAAAAGCGAATGAGGTCGCATCAGCGATAAGAAAAGCCGTTGAAGACGGTAAAAAAGCCCTGATAATCGTACCTTTGGTCGGCGGAACGATCCCTCACGATGTAGAGGGAAGGTTCTCCTCAAGTTCTACGATAATAAAAGCGGCCCCTCCGGGAAAAGGTGTTATCGCCGGCGGCGCTGTCAGGACCGTGCTTGAGCTTGCGGGAGTGAGGAATGTTGTTGCTAAATCCATAGGGTCTTCAAACCCTATTAATGTCGTCAGAGCCGCTCTTATAGCCCTTCAGGAGTTGAAAAATACTCAGGAAGAGTCGGAAATAAGAGGGGTAAAATTAAGATCAAAATTTTCGGAGGAAGGGCAATAAATGTTGAAGCTTCACGATATACAGCCGCAGAAGGGCTCAAAGAAAAAAAAGAAAAAAGTCGCAAGGGGAACCTCTTCCGGCCACGGTAAGACCGCGGGCAGAGGACATAAAGGACAAAGCAGCAGGGCCGGCGGGACCAAAGGCACAAGGTTCGAAGGCGGACAGACCCCGCTTTACAGGCGTCTTCCAAAGATCGGTACTTTTAAGAACTATCCGTTCAAAAAAGAGTTCAACGTGATAAATGTTTCTGACTTGAACGTTTTTGATGACGGTTCCACTGTCACTCTGAAGGAGCTTGTCGAGAAGTTCTTTTCTTCTTCAAACAAAAAAGCTCTTTTACCGGTTAAGGTGTTGGGCGGCGGAGAGCTCAGCAAGTCGTTAAAGATAGAAGCCAATAAATTCAGCCAATCCGCGATAGAAAAGATCGAGCTTGCCAAAGGGAGCGCGCTTGTAAAATGATCAATTCTCTTTCCGGACTTTTCAATATAGAAGACCTGAGGAAGCGTATTATATTTACGCTCGCCATGATAGTGGTGTTCCGTCTGGGCACTCATGTATCGGTTGCCGGTATCGATGTCACAAAGCTTAACGCTTTGCTCGGACAGGGCAATCTTATGGGTTTTCTTGATCTGTTCACCGGAGGAGCGTTAATAAAATTTTCCGTATTCGCCATGGGCATTGTTCCTTATATCAATGCTTCTATCGTGATGCAGCTTTTGACCGCGGTCATCCCTCAGCTTGAAGAACTGCAGAAAGAAGGGGACCACGGCAGAAAGCAAATAGCGCAATATACGAAATATCTGACGATAGGGTTTGCCGTATTCCAGTCGGTAGGAATGTCTTTTTGGTTGAGCGCGGTCGTAGTTGAAGGTTATAGCTTTCCGTTCTTCCTGGTCTCGACCGTCATTTCTTTGACGGCAGGGACTGCTTTCATAATGTGGATCGCGGAACTGCTCACCGAAAAAGGCATAGGAAACGGAGCTTCTCTTTTGATATTCATCGGCATAGTATCCAGGATCCCTTCATATATAGGGCAGACAATGATAGTCCTGAAGGGCGGGGCCAGCTTTTTCGGCCTTTTGGTCCTTTTGGCCGTCTTCCTTATAATGATAGTCGCGATCGTCGTCGTCCAGGAAGGACAGAGACGCGTACAGGTACAATATGCCAAAAGAGTGGTCGGAAGGAAAGTTTATGGAGGACAGAGTACTTATATCCCCATACGTTTGAACCAGGGAGGCGTTATCCCTATCATATTTGCATCTTCGTTCTTGCTTTTCCCTGCCACGATAGCACAGTTCATACCTAATGACTTTTTCAGGTCGATAGTCGCCATGCTGTCGCCTTCAAGCGTCTTCTATACGGTACTGTATTTCGGGCTGATATTCTTTTTCACTTATTTTTATACTGCGATAACTTTTAATCCGAAAGAGCTGGCCGACAATATAAAGAAATACGGCGGCTTTATCATGGGAATAAGACCGGGAAAACCGACCGCAGACTATCTTGAATTCATAATATCGAGATTGACGCTTGTCGGAGCGCTTTTCCTGGGATTGATAGCGATAGTCCCGAATTTTGTCGAAGGATTGACGCATATAACGACCTTTCAGGGACTGGGCAGCACGGCGCTCCTTATCATAGTCGGTGTTGCGCTTGATCTTGTAAGGCAGATACAGTCACATCTTGTGACAAGACAATATGAAAGGCTGCTTGTATAAACCGATGAAACTCATATTTTTAGGGCCTCCGGGAAGCGGCAAGGGGACTCAGGCGAAGATGATCGCCGAGAAGTTCTCTTTGGCGCACATATCAATGGGGGACATATTAAGACAGGAGATCAAGGAAGCCACTGAAGTCGGCAAAGAAGCCTCTTCTTATTTAAAGAACGGTCTTCTGGTGCCGGATGATGTGGTCAACAAAATGGCCGCCAAGGCCGTTGAAAGATCGGCCGAAAAAGGATTTGTCCTGGACGGATATCCGAGAACAAAATATCAGGCCGAGTTCCTGTCAAAAGTAACCGGGATCGATAAGGTCATATACATTGATGTCCCGCAGGAAGAGATAGTTAAAAGGCTTACCGGCAGGCTCAGCTGCAGGAAATGCGGAGCTGTTTATCATGTCGAGCATAAGCCGCCTAAAAAAGCAGGCGTCTGTGATGTTTGCGGCGGAGAACTTTATACAAGGGACGACGATAAAAAAGAAACGATCGTAAAGAGATTTGAAGTATATAACAGCGAAACAAAGCCTTTGGTGGACTATTACGGCGGGAAAATAGCGAAGATTAACGGTACCGGCGGACTTAATGAAGTGCTCGAGAGAATTAAGACGTCATTATGATAGTGATCAAAACTGATGAAGAGGTAAAATTCATCAGGCAGGCTTGCATGGTGGCTTCCGACACCTTGAGGTCGGTAAGGTCTCTGGTAAAACCGGGGATATCGACCAACGAGCTTGATGCGTACATTGAAAATGAAATATTGGCAAAAGGCGCGAAACCCGCTTTTAAGGGTTATAGAGGGTATCGTCATGCTTCGTGTCTGTCAGTGAACGAAGAGATCGTCCATGGGATACCTTCAAAAAAGGTCCTTAAAGAAGGGGATATAATCGGGGTTGACGTAGGGGCTATCGTTAACGGCTACTACGGTGATGTTGCCGAGACCATGCCCGTAGGCAAGATCGCGAAGAGCGCGGAAAAGCTTTTAAAGGCCACTAAGGAATGTTTGTACATAGCGATAAAAAAGGCCAAGCGAGGCGCGCGTTTAGGCGATATATCAAGTGCGATAGAACAATATGCGAGAAGTAAAGGGTATAATGTAGTTAGGGACCTTTTTGGTCACGGAGTAGGGAAGGCTTTGCACGAGGATCCGCTGGTGCCGAATTTCGGCAAGCCGGGTTCCGGTCCAAAGCTTGAAAAAGGGATGACGTTCGCGATAGAGCCGATGTTGAACATAGGCACAGGCGATATCGTGACCTTGGATGACGGATGGACGGTGATAACAAGGGACAGGCAGCTTTCGGCCCATTTTGAACATACAGTGCTGATAACCGAAGGCGATGCCGATATCCTGACAAAGGGCGTGATCTGATATGACCAAAGATAAAGATGTTATAGAGATGGAAGGCGAAGTGGTAGAAGCTCTGCCCAGCGCGATGTTCCGTGTAAAGCTTGAGACCGGGCAGATCATCCTTGGTCATGTTTCGGGAAAAATGAGAAAGCATTTTATAAGGATCTTGGTCGGTGATAAGGTAAAGATAGAACTTTCACCCTATGACCTTACAAGAGGAAGGATAATATACAGAGGTAAATAAAATGAAAGTAAGAGCATCGGTAAAACCATTGTGTGAGAAATGCAAGATCGTAAAGAGGCACGGGAAATTAAGAGTTATCTGCGTGAACCCTAAACACAAACAAAGACAAGGATAAAAGGAGGCTGTATGGCACGTATATCAGGAATAGATCTTCCGAAGAATAAAAGGGTTGAAATAGGGCTTACCTATGTTTACGGCATTTCCAGGGCCTTAAGCAATAAGATACTCAAACAGGCGAATGTTGACCTTGATACATATGTTAAGGACCTTACTGAAGACGAGATAATCAGGATAAGAGAAGTAATAAAGGATTATAGGGTTGAGGGCGATCTCCGCAGGGAAGTTTCTCTCAATATTAAGAGATTGGTCGATATCGGGGCTTACAGAGGACACAGGCATAAGAGAGGCCTTCCGGCAAGAGGACAGAGGACAAGGACCAATGCCAGGACTAAAAGAGGAAAGAGAAAGACGGTAGGTTCAGGCCGCAAGACCGAAGAAAAAACATAATAAAAACAGGAAATAGGAGAAAAAAACATGGCTGAAGCCGTTGCTAAAGAAAAAGAAGCAGTAAAAAAGAAGAAAAAGGATAAAAGCGGAAAGAGTAATAAGATAAAAGATATTTGGAATAGTTTTAAACAAGTTTTAAATGAATTATAAAAATCAAGATTTCCGGAGGAAATAATGGATAGATTTGCTACAATCGACCGCGCCGAGAAAAT
>JAKLHX010000064.1 GCA_022709925.1 Candidatus Margulisiibacteriota bacterium | reverse complement strand
GGATGTCCCGGAAGTGAAATCAGTAGAAGCGGCGTAAAGATATTGTAGAGGACAGGTTTGAAACCTGCCCGTACAAGATGGTGCATATACAAAAGGAATAAGAAATGCAAAAAGAAGAAATAATAGCCCGGTATAAAAAAGTGGTTTCCCCCGTGTTGGGGCATTATAACGATCTGGTGATAAAAGGCGCCAAGGGATCGTATCTGTTCGGGATAGACGGGAAAAATTATCTGGATTTTTCCTGCGGTATCGCTGTGACGTCTCTCGGTCATTGCCATCCAAAGATAGTATCTGCCGTCAAAAAGCAGCTTTCTAATCTTGAGCATATTTGCATCGGCGTTGCCTACTATGAAAAATATATCGAATTGGCAGAAAAGCTGTCGGCTATAACATCCGACGGTCTTGATATGTGCTTCTTCTGCCAGGACGGGTCGGGGGCCATTGAAGCGGCGATAAAGCTGGCAAAGTACGCCACTAAAAAGCAGGGGATCATATCCTTTACCGGTTCGTTCCACGGGCGGACATTTGCCGCGATGAGCGTGACGAACTCCAAAGAGAAATATAAAAAGGGTTATGAGCCTTTGATGGCCAACGTGTTCGAAGCTCAGTATCCTTATTGCTATAGGTGTGTAGACGATGCCGGTCAGAAATGTGACCCGGACAATTGTTCTAAGCACTGCATCAAAGCGGTCGAGGATATTATCGCGAAAGAAGGCAAAGACAAGATCGCGGCCGTTATTATAGAGCCGGTTCTTGGAGAAGGGGGCTATGCGCCGCCACCGGCGTTTTATCTCAAACGGTTAAAGTCCGTTTGCGAGCAGAACGGCATACTCCTTATATTTGATGAGGTGCAAACAGGGTTCGGACGCACAGGGAAGATGTTCGCACATGAACACTTTGGAGTGGTCCCGGACATAATGTGCATGGCAAAGGGCATCGCCAACGGCCTTCCTCTTGGAGGGATAATCGCAAAAAGAGAGGTCATGGAAAAATGGTCCGTCAGCGCCCATGGAGGGACTTTCGGCGGCAATCCCGTGTCTTGCGCGGCCGCCCTTGCATCGATCGAGATAATGCAGAAAAAAGGATTTTTGAACAAAGTAGAGCGCATGGGGACATATATTATGCGCAAACTTGATTCGATGGGATCAAAATATAAATGTATCGGGGATGTCCGCGGGCTGGGGCTTATGATAGGTGTTGAATTCATAAAAGAGAACGGCGATCCTGACCCTGAAACGACCTCAAAAGTAGTGAAAGAATGCCTTAATAACGGCCTCCTATTGATAAGCTGCGGGTCCCATGACCAGGTCATACGGTTCATTCCGCCGCTTAACGTCAAAAAAAGCGATGTCGATCATGCACTTAAGATATTCGAGGACGCGGTATGCAAGATGTAATATGCGGGAAGAACCCGGTCAAAGAAGCCTTAAAAGCCGACAGGAAGATAAGCAAGATATTCATCGGCAAATATAAAGGTATTGACAAGTCCATAGACAAGATAATCGCTCTTGCCAAAGAAAAAGGCGTGCATTACCATTGGGCGGATAATTATACCCTTCAGAAATACGCCAAATTCTCTCAAGGCGTGGTCGCGATAGCCGAAGGCAGGGCTTATGCCGATTATCACGAATTCATTGCCGATGCTAAATCAAAAGGCGAGCCGCCTTTTATTCTTATACTCGATAGCCTTGAAGATCCGCAAAATTTCGGTGCTATTGTCAGGACCTGCGACGCGGCAGGTGTCCACGGCGTTATAATCCCCAAGAACAGGTCAGTCAGTGTTACTCCGACCGTAGGGAAAACTTCAGCCGGAGCGATCGAACACGTTAAGGTCGCGCGCGTTGCCAATCTTTCTTCCACAATAAATGACTTAAAAGACCAGGGGCTGTGGATCGTGGGCATAGACCATCTTGGCAGCAACAGATTGAGCGAAGTCGATTGTAAGTTGCCTATTGCGATAGTCGTGGGCGGCGAGAACAAAGGCATCGCCCCGCTAGTCAAGACAAGATGCGATTTCATGGTAAGGATCCCCATGAGAGGGAAGGTTTCTTCTCTTAACGCTTCCGTTGCCGCTGCGCTTATAGTCTACGAGGTTTACAGACAGAGGTTCCCGAAGAAGTTCTAAAAGTTTTTAGGGCTGTTTCAGCGCCATCTTCATTATGACAAGAAAAACCACCGTTGAGCAGGTAAAAATATTGGCCCATATTATTATCGCGTCTCCAAGATATATTCCGTAGATCGTCCACATCAGTGTGCCTGCGGCCGTAAGCAGCAATGTGAAGATCGATACGTCTTTGACGTGTTTTGTCTTTAACGCTTTGAATATCTGAGGTACGAACCCGGTCGATGTCAAAAACGCTGCCATGAGACCTATCAGTTTGAATATCATAAGAACAGGTTGAAAAGTATGCCGAGGATTATTATTTGCGGGACCGTTACGATCGGTAGCCATATTGCGGTCTTTTTTCCTATAGTGGTCCAGATCAGGCCGATCTCAGTATAATCCGTTGCTACCCCGGCCATTAGGAAAACAAACGGATTTCCCATTGCGCCTGTTTTACTGAATATCTCGAACGCTACGGGAGCGCTCCCTTCGCTGCACACTTCTATTACGGTAGCGAATAACAACGTAAGAAGCAAGCCGGTCAATGTGGGCCCCAGGAACTGGGAAAAGATATGGGCAGGCACGAAAGCTCCTATAAAGGCCGCTATCAAAAGTCCTACCAGCAACCACCACAGAAGCATGTCCGCAAGGCTGAAGGCCCCCTTTAAGACCCCCGCAACGACATCTCTAAATTTCAGAGAGCCCAAAGGTCTCCATGAGTAGCTCTCTTTATCGTCGATCTTTTTAGATCGTTCTATCAATCCGGTTTTTTCAAGCCACATAAAGATATATCCGGTCGTTATCGCGATTAGCATTGCCGCTCCGATAAAAACGAAAGCCTTCCATCCGAAAAACCCGAAGAGCAATATTGTTACCGGAAGATTTGCCCACGGAGAGGCCAAAAGGAATGCTATGACCGCAGGGATGCTCGCGCCTTTTTTGTAGAGCTGCATGGATATGGCCAGGATCCCGTGCGAGCAGGCGGACATCAAAAAACCGATAAGAGTTGCGGTTATGATCGTTCGTTTTCTTTTTTGACCCAGGTGCTCGTATATGAAGCCTTCAGGAATAAAATATTCTATAAGGCCGCCGATGAGGAATCCCAACAGTACGGCCCACCATACCATTTTTATGTAGGATATAAGGCTTGTGTTAAGCGCCGATAGGAACGGAAGGAAAGACAGCAGGAAAACTGAAACAAATACAAAAGACGTTATTTTAAGGTTCATGCTTACGGATATTTTTTCCGGCTCAGCATGGCAATGCTTGCAAGATGATGTTGGTCCGTTCATTTTTTCTTCCTCGAGAAATTTGATATATACCCTATGGACCCGTTAGGTACGGTATAGATGCCGTTCTCGTTCGTTATGACCGTTGTGCGCAGGTTCATCTCGGATACTTTGCCTTTTATATCGGGCTTGCCTATGTTGTTAACTATCTCTACTTCATCTCCGATCGTGCATTGGTCTTCAATGATTATGAATATGCCGGCAATGACATCTTTTATCATCGTTTGCGCGCCGAAACTTACGGCAAGGCCGACAACCCCGGCACTTGCGAGTATCGCCGTCAGGTTTATGCCCAGCTCCTGCAGTATCGTGACGATGAAAATAAAGAACGTCAGGTATAGCAGCGTGCTTTGCGCAAAAGACACCAGCATTTCCATGTGGCGTCCCTTGGAGCGTTCTTTTAAAAGCTTCCTGATGGAATAAGAGATCATTTTATAGGTCACGTAAATAAAAACACCGATCAAGACCAGGGAGAATATTTTTTGTGTTAAAAGAATGATATTGTCAACGGAAAAGATCGCCGATAAGATCCCGCTTATTTTGTCCACTTAAAGCTCCTTATGGCTTTTTTCATTTGGAGGGGGGAGGATTCGAACCTCCGAAGACTTGCGTCGACAGATTTACAGTCTGTTGCCATTAGCCGCTCGGCCACCCCTCCACTCGTGAATTAAAAGGTCTTATATTATAATTTTAACAGAAATGAGGTCAGAATTTCCATGTTAAGCCGACCATTTGTGTTTTGTCGAATTCCCCGCCGAGGTAGGCGTAGTCGGCTATAAGGCTGCCTATGCCGATCGATGCGCCAGCGGTCTTGCTTTTGTCGTATAGTCCTGCCCTGAAAGCCAACCCTCTTATGGGCCTTATCTCAACGCCATAGTGCATGGTCACTTTGCCGCTGTTCTGGGAGAAAACGTTGTGTCCGTCTACGGCGATCGTTATTTCTTCTATAGGATCTATCGCGGCGCCGGCATTTATAAGCATCTCGTACCTGGTCTGTGCGCCGTTCTGCCAATATATATCCGTCGTCAAGATCTCTTTTGCTACAAGCCCGAGAGAGACGTTCGGGAGCGGTTTTGCTATCGCGCCGAGGTCAACTCCTGCTCCAAATCCTTTTACTCCGCTGCTGATGACCTTTAGGTCGTAGAAGTTGATATTCCCGCCGACTGCTATCCTCTCTTCCCATCCCGAAGCAAGCGAAACGGTGTACCAATTCCTTTGCTCATCCAGCGCGGGATTGTTGTCTCCGAGCCATGTCAGGCCTAGTGCGAATTGGGCTTTATTATAAGGAGGGTCATCACCGTTCATATACCTGTTGTCCCAGTATGAATGTCTGCCAGGATTGAAATTGAGGGTCAGGTTCTGTATGGGCCCGAATATGCTCGCGCTTTTTTGCGCATCCGGCTTTGGTGTTGCGCGCTTGACAGGATTCCTGGAATAGTCCGTATTATTTCCCTTTTCTTTAACCTGGTCTGCCATGGAGTCTTCTCGGGATGTTCTAGGCACGTCTCTGCCCCAGTTCTTTTTAAGGATGCCCTGATCCCCGAGATATTGGGCGGTATTTACTGCCAGTACAGAAACAGCCCCTACGCCGAATATCCAGTCAAAAGGAGAATTCATCTTTGCTTCGTAGCACATTTTTGCGGACACCATATTGTCTCCCATAACAGCATTGCGGTTAGTTGCGAGCGTGGATCCTGTGATGTCCACCCCGGGATTCAGAGCAAACCCGGCCGGGTTCCAATAGGCGGCATTCGCGTCATCCGCTATTGCAGTGAACGCCCCTCCCATTCCCATCGGGCGCGTTCCGAAATATGCCGATGAAGGGGAAGACAGAGCAAATATGGAAAGCAACAGTAAAATGGACAGTCGATTTTTCATTATGAAGACCTCCTAATGCCCAATCTGACTATGAATTATATAACAAAAACATTCTGTAGGCAAAAAGAAATCCATATCAAAAAGTGTCGATATATATACATCAGGGCGGTTCAAGGATCTCTATGCAAGTTTTTGGTCATAAGTGCCGATATATTGATAGGTAGGTTTTTTCCGTCAGGAGAAGTATATGGCTAATGATGTTTCTTCGGTAAGGTTGCCGTCCGCGACAGCTTCGGCTGCTCAGGGAGCTGTTGCCAAACCAGAAAGAACAGCTGCTCCGGCGAGGGTTGCAGCAGCTCCGGTTATTCCGGCGGCTGCACCTGATCCCAAAACTTCCAGAGCTGCAGATGCTCTTGCTCGTTCAACCGTTCTCAATCAAAACAAATCCAAAGCGGCCGTATTTAAGGCGGAAGTCAAAGAAGGGTGGGAAGAGGGAGGCCCTTTAGGGATTGTAGGCGGAGCACTGAACGGGGCGGGGAAGGCCTTAGTAAAGAACAATAACCCCGGGAAAGAGCCAGGGAAAATGGGGCTGTTCGGCCTGCTAAAGGCTGTTACCGCCGGAGTATTCATAGCGGCGGGGACGCTTATTAACGTAGGCGGCATTTTTACAAAAAATACGTATAATGAGGTCAAAAACTTTTTTGGCAAAAGAATGAATGGTCCTGATCATGAGACCGCAGAAAAAGAGTATGAGGCTGCGAAAGCCGACTATGACAAGATAAACAAGAAGTATAATGATGCAAGAACAAATGAAGAGCCGCAAAAAATAAGCGTCACTACAGGGCTAGGCGATCAAGGTGACCAAGGCTCTTCAGAAGTACAAGGCAATACCCAAGAGAAGCGGCAAATTTCCGCAGAGGACCTTGAAAAACTCGAGAAAGAACTGGAAGAAGCCCGAAAAAGGATGGACAGGGCCAAAAGAAGAATGGATAGAGCAAGCGAGCCCCCTAGCGACAAGGCAAACTGACCTTCCCTGCCTTAAAAATGCCGATTTTTGACCTTTTTATAGACTTAAAACACGCTATAATTAGACTATGCAGAAGATAATAAACATCGCCATAATCGCGCACGTTGACCACGGCAAAACCACTCTTACGGACCATTTGCTGAGGCAGGGCGGAGCTTTCGGCGAAAGGGACGAGATAAGCGAGCTCGTAATGGACAGCAACGATCTTGAAAAAGAGCGCGGCATCACCATTTTTTCAAAGAATTGCTCCATCAGATATCAGGATTATAAAATAAACATCGTTGACACTCCGGGACACGCGGACTTCGGATCAGAGGTCGAGCGCGTGCTCAAAATGGTGGACAGCGTTCTACTTTTGGTCGACGATGTATATTTTATAATCCTGATATCTGATGGAGCAATTC
>JAKLHX010000063.1 GCA_022709925.1 Candidatus Margulisiibacteriota bacterium | reverse complement strand
CGGGCGTCGGACCCGGGGATGAAGTTATATCGCCGGCCATAACCGTGATAATGGATTCGACAGCCACCATACACGCTAACGCGATACCCGTGTATGCGGATGTGGACCCTCGAACATTCAATATGGACCCGAAGGATGTCGAAAAGAAGATAACGAAAAAGACAAAAGCGATAATCCCGGTTTCCATATACGGACTTTCTCCCGACCTTGATCCGATAATGCAGATCGCGAAGAAACACAATATCGTTGTCATAGAAGATAACGCGCAGAACGTGCTCGGGAAATATAAAGGACGCCTTACGGGGACGATAGGCCATATGGCGAGCTATAGTTTTGAGAACACGAAGCATATCTCCTGCGGCGAAGGCGGGATGATAATAACGAACAACGAACATTACGCGGAAGCCGTAAGGAAGATCGGAGGCCACGGTTTCAAGAACCTTAAAGCCGAAGAAGGACGTGTTCGCCTCAATCAGGATGTGTTCCAAAATCCGAATTATAAGCGCCATGATGTGCTTGGCTGGAACTATCGTCTCCCGGAATTCAACGCCGCTATCGCTCTGGCTCAGCTGGAGCGCATAGAGGAACTGGTGTCTTTGAGGGTCAAGTCCGCGAAGCTTTTTATTGATGTTATGAAAGAGTGCGATTATCTTGTCCCTCAATTTGAGCCGGACGGATATACGAACACTTACTATACTCTCGGAGTGGTATACGAAGGCGCCGAAAGGATAGGGGTATCTTGGGAGGACTTCAGGAAAACTTACATGAAGAACGGCGGAGACGGCATATACGGTGCCTGGAGCGTGCCCTACCTTGAACCGATGATTGCGGAGCGGCAGTTCGCGAGGAGATGTCCGTGGGTGTATGAGAACGTGAAATATGAAAAAGGATTATGCCCTGTGGCGGAATCCGTTCAGCCAAAGATCATGCAGTTCAAGACCAATTACCGCGACGTGAAGCTTGCGGAGGTAAAGGCCGACATATTACTAAAAACTATAAAGGGGTTTAAAAAATAATGTTCGATATAGATTTTTATATGAAGTCGTACGATGTTATGCAGGATGCCCGCGCGGGTAAGATAAAAGACAAAGAAAAGGTATTGGCTCTTTTGGAGAGCATGAGGAATAAAGAGCCGATCGTATATAATATCGAGACCACGAACGCATGTAACATGAGATGCGAAATGTGTCCCAGGACCACGATGATGACCAGACCGATAGAGACCATGAGCATCGAGATGTTCAAGAGGATAGTTGACCAGCTGAAGCCGCACAAAAAAGAGAAATGGCAGGAGTGGGAAAAATTCGTTCAGGGAAAATACGGGATAAAGCCCTCCGATATGAGCGAGAACCATTTTTTTCTGTATATAATCCCGAAGGTGATCCAGCTGCACGGGTATGGCGACCCGTTACTGGACAAGAATATGGGCAAATGCGTGAAGTTGCTTGCCGACAAAGGTTTTCATTCCTATTTCAGCTGTAATCCCGCCAATATCGATATAGACAGGACGATCGAAATGTTCGGCAACGGACTGGACTATATAAAATATTCCATAGAAAGCGTGGACGATGAACGCCATAAGGCTATAAGAGGAAAGGCGTCGAATTTCACCGACAGCTATAACAAGATACTAAAGATACTGGACCTGAAGAAAGAAAAAGGGTTCAAGACGACCATAGTTATAACGATGCTGGACCTCAACAAAGACTGGCAAAAAGAGGATTTTGCCAAGCTGAAGAAGCTTTTTGAAGGCAGGGACGTATACATATATATGAAGAGCGAGGACCAGCAATGGTACAGGGAGGATTATCACGGGACCAATTCCGTGCATTGGTCCGAGTTCTGCAAACATCCCTGGATGTCCATGACGATCAAGTCGAACGGCGAGGCCGCGATGTGCATGGAGGACTACAACAACGAGATCGTGCTGGGCGACGCTTTTAAGGACAGCCTTTACGATATCTGGAACGGCAGGAAGTATGAACAGTTCAGGCGAGACCATTTTGACCTTACAAAAGGGATCAAGTGTACCGAAGAATGCGATATGACGCTCATAGGTGAGCTAGTAAAATAAACGGAGGAAAACATTCTATGGATTTTAAGGACCTTAAGAGACCGTACCTGATCGCCGAGATAGGGATAAACCATAACGGCGATATGCAGATAGCGAAAAAGCTGATCGACGCGGCGTTCGCCTGCTCATGGGACTGCGTCAAGTTCCAGAAGAGGAACCCCGACAAATGCGTGCCGCAGGACCAGAAGAATGTGAAGAAAGAGACCCCGTGGGGAACGATGACATATCTCGAATATAAGCACAGGATAGAGTTCGGCGCAAAAGAATACGATTATATAGACAAGTACTGCAGGGAAAAACCGATAGACTGGTCCCTTTCCGTATGGGATGAGGACAGTATAAAATTCGCGGCAAAATACAAGATCCCGTTCATCAAGGTGCCTTCGGCCCTGATAACGGACCTCAAACTATTGAAAATGGCCTGCGACACTAAGTTGCCTGTGATAATCTCGACTGGCATGAGCACTCTTCAGGAGATCGATGCCGCGGTGGAAGTCTTGAAAAAACATGCGTCACAGTTCGTGCTCATGCACTGCAATTCGTCTTATCCGGCCAAGCTTGATGAGCTTAATCTGAATATGATCCCGAAGTTGATAGAGAGATACGGATGCGTTGTCGGCTACAGCGGACATGAATACGGGCTTGATTCGACGACCGTTGCGGCGGCTCTCGGGGCCAAGGTAATAGAGCGCCACATAACCTTGGACCATACGATGTGGGGGACGGACCATTCGAGCAGTGTGGAGATACAGGGGATGGACAAGCTTTACAAACAGATCAATTCAGTAGGGAAAATACTCGGCGACGGCGTGAAATACGTGTATGAGGGCGAAAAAAAAGTGCGCGACAAATTGAGGTGTAAATAAGATGGCTAAAAAAGTATATGTCGGGATGAGTGCGGACCTTTTGCATCCGGGGCATCTTAATATAATAAATGAGGCGAGAAAGCTCGGGGATGTCATAGTCGGGCTGCTTACGGATAAAGCTATCGCAAGCTATAAACGTCTTCCTTATCTTACTTATGAGCAAAGAAGAGCGATAATCGAGAGCATCAAGGGTGTGGAAAAGGTCGTGCCGCAGGAAACGCTCGATTATGTCCCTAACCTTAAGAAGATCAAGCCGGACTTTGTAGTGCACGGGGACGACTGGAAGACCGGAGTGCAGAAAGAGGTCAGACAGAGCGTGATCGACGCATTAAAAGAATGGGGCGGAGAGCTGGTTGAGATCCCTTACACAAAGGGGATATCTTCGACGCTTCTTCACGAAGAGATGCACAAGATCGGTACAACATCGGAGATAAGGAGAAAAAGACTTCGCAGGCTCCTGTCTTCCAAAGAGCTGGTCAGGATCATGGAGGCGCACAACGGATTGACGGGCTTGATAGTGGAAGAGGCCAAGATAACCGAAGGCGGGGTCACAAAAGAATTTGACGGAATGTGGCTCAGTTCTTTGACGGACTCGACCGCAAAAGGCAAGCCCGACATAGAATATGTTGATTTTACTTCAAGGATGAACACTCTTCACGATATATTCGAGATAACTACAAAGCCGATAATATTCGACGGCGATACCGGAGGCATAACCGAACATTTTGTGTTCATGGTAAAGACGCTCGAGCGTCTTGGCGTTTCCGCGGTGATAATAGAAGATAAAATAGGCCTGAAGAAGAACTCTCTCTATGGCACAGATGTGGAGCAGACGCAGGATTCAATAGAAAATTTCTCGGATAAGATCTCTTCCGGGAAGAAATCGCTGATAACCGAAGATTTCATGATATTCGCGCGGATAGAGAGCCTCATACTAAAAAAAGGCATGGAAGACGCTCTCGCAAGGGCAAAAGCCTATATCGATGCCGGGGCCGACGGGATAATGATACACAGCAGGGAAAAGGACGGGTCGGAAATAAAAAGGTTCTGCGAGGCGTACAAGGCGTTTGATAAGAAAGTCCCTCTCGCGGTTGTCCCGACCACATTTTGCCAGATAGATGAAAAACAGCTGAAACAGTGGGGCGTGAACATCGTGATATACGCGAACCATCTTCTGCGAAGCGCTTATCCGGCGATGGTCAAGACGGCGCAGTCTATATTAAAGAACGAACGCGCTTTTGAGTGCGAGGAACAGTGCATGCCGATCAAGGATATCTTATCTCTGATACCGGGAGGGTCGCTTTGACACCTAAAGATCTTCTGAATAAGCTTAAAGAAAAAGGTTTCGGTCCTTTTGTGGAGGTGCCATGTTCAACCCTGGCCCCGCTTATTGCCGAAGCTGAAAAAGACCCGGGGGTGGACGTGATCAACCCGGCGAGCGAAGCTGTTGCGGTCGGGATAGCTTCAGGCGCTTATCTTGCGGGCAAGAAGCCCGTATTGCTGATACAGAATTCCGGGTTCTTGAACACCCTCAATTCCTTGACATCGCTCAATCTTATATATGACATTCCTGTGCTTTTTATGATCTCCTGGAGAGGACATGGCAAAGATGCTCCCGAGCATGAGATCGTCGGAAGGGATATGGAAAAATATCTTGACGTTTTTAATGTCCCTTACGGAGTCCTTGATGATCACAATGCGGATGCGGCTATCAAAGCGGCGGATGAGTATATGACGAATTCAAAAAAGCCGTATGCTTTGATGGTCACGCCCGGACTGTTAAAGGGCGAATGCGCAGTGCCCGAAAGCCCGGCATATGAAATAGAAAGAAAAGACGCCATCGTAACGGTAAAAAAGGCGCTCTTAAAGAACGGCTATGCTTTTGTATCGACTAACGGGTTCATAAGCAGGGAATCTTTTGACGCGGCAGATTCAAGCGACCTTTATATGATGGGTTCCATGGGGCACGCGCTTCCGATAGGACTGGGGATAGCAAGATATTCGGATAAAAAGATCGCGGTACTGGATGGTGACGGAGCGGCGATGATGCACCTGGGGGCCATGCCGAGCGTCAAGTCTTTGGACCCTAAGAACCTTCTTCATGTGATCTTTGACAATGAGGTCTATGCTTCGACCGAGAACCAGCCGACGCTTTCAAAGGACTTTGATCTTGCGAAGATGGCAGAGCTTTCCGGGTATAAGAATGTCGTTAAAGTGACTAAAAAGAAAGAACTTGACGGCGCGATAGAAAGACTTGCCTTAAAAGAAGGACCCAGTTTTCTTTTGATAAAGGTAAGACCCGGGAATTCTAAAGGATGCAGCCGCGTATCGGATAAAATGACCTGCAGCGAAATAAAGGATTCGTTCATGAGGGGGTTGAATGGCAAATAAAAAGATCGATTACTTCATGCCGACCGAGATAACCTTCGGCCATGGCGCGATCGCGGAGCTCAAAAATATCGCCGGCAGAAAAAAAAGGATATTGCTTGTCACGGGAAGGACGTTCCTAAAGAAGACCGGATGGCTGGACAAGATACGGGGTCTTCTCAAAGGCAAAAAAATAGAGATATTCGACGGCGTTTATGAGAACCCGGATATCGCGCTGATCGAAGCGGGCATAAAAGCCGCAAAGTCTTTTAAGCCGGACCTTATCATCGGGATAGGAGGGGGAAGCGTTCTTGACAGCGCAAAAGCGATCGCTCTGCTTGCCGGGAACAAAGGCAGTGTCATTTCTTTCCTTGACAAAAAAGTGAAGATAGTAAGGCGCGGAATAGCTGTTGCCGCGGTCCCGACCACCGCCGGCAGTTCAAGCGAGATAACCCCTTACAGTGTGATAACCGTGAAGGAAAGAGGGATAAAGATAACCCTGGCGCATGAATATCTGTATCCTTCTTTCGCGGTAATAGACCCGGACATATTGTCCAGCCTTTCGAAGAGCCAGATAGCCAATTCCGGCATAGACGCGCTCTGCCACTCTATAGAGTCTTATTGGAACGTTAACCATAATCCTGTCTCGGACATGTTCGCTTTGGAGTCCATAAGACTGATATTCAGGTCATTAAAGTCTTTTTTCCGGTCCCCGTCCTCAAAGAAAGCAGCTTTTGATATGGCAGCGGCTTCTATGTTCGCGGGGCTTGCTTTCTCAAATACCAGGACGACCGCATGCCATTCTATCTCATATCCTTTAACGACGGTCTTCGGGATACCGCACGGGCAAGCCTGCGCTGTGACGCTTCCGGGAGTTCTTACTTACAATGCTTCCGTTATTCCCGAAAGGATGATGAACATATGCCAAGCGATCGGCGCGAAAAATCCGAAAGACGCCTCTGCCAGGATAAAGCGCCTTATGAAGGACATAGGGCTTAAGACCGGATTAAAAGCCCTCGGGCTGAACAGAAAAGACCTGGAGACCGTGCTTGATAAAGGCTTCACTCCCGAGCGCATGGTCAATAATCCGAGAAAGATAGCCAGGGCCGATATGTCGCGGATATTGGCGGGTTGTTTTTGACCTTATACAAAAATGCGAACAAATAAAAAAATCCTTTTACTAGAGAGCAAAAAGAACCGGTGGCATATGTTATCCGGAATGGGGAGGGTTGTCATCGCTCCCGGCAGCGGCATTCCTGATAATTTCCTGGACATTACGGATCTTTCGGCAGCGGACACAAAAGCATTCGAGCTCACCGAAGAGATATTTAGCGTCATGATCAAAGGTTCTGATATCGATGCCGTGAACTCTTTGTT
>JAKLHX010000062.1 GCA_022709925.1 Candidatus Margulisiibacteriota bacterium | reverse complement strand
AAAGGGCTGTCATCTGCTATAAGTATCACCGGAAAGAAGAACACAACAGTAAACACAGAAAAGGCACTTGACCCGAACAAAAACGGCGGAGTGAACCCTGATCTCGGAAAAGGAAAACCGGACAAAGGCTACGGGATACTTTGTTAAGAACCCTCAACTAACAACTGCCATTGACGACAAAACGCCGTTTATGAATTTTTTCGCGTCTTCACTGCTGTATTTTTTTGCGAGCTCTACTGCCTCATCGATCACCACTGCAAAAGGGTTTTCTTTCAGAAAAGATATCTCATAGACCGCCAGACGAAGGATGCTCTTATCGACTATGCCCATTCTGCTCACAGGCCAACCTATAGATTTCTCGTTTATTTTTTTATCTATATCCGCAATGTTCTCCGTGACTCCGCGGACAAGCCTCGAAGAATATTCCCGGGTCTCTTTTTTGAACTCATCCTCTTCGAATACATTTTCAAGAGCTTTATCCTCGGATATGCCGGAGATATCCATCTGGTAAAGCGCCTGCATCGCCAATCTCCTTGAAGTGGAGCGTTTTGACATTTTTTAGCTCCCCATCTGCGTAGCGATAAAATCGGTATATACTTCCCCGCGCAGGAACGCCGGATTTTGAAGCACTTTTTGATGGAACGGTATAGTGGTCTTCACTCCTTCAACGACAAATTCGCTCAAAGCTCTTTTGCCTTTTGATATGGCCTCTTCTCTATCCTTTCCAAAAACGATCAGCTTTGCTATTAAAGAGTCATAATTCGGTAACACCTTATATCCGCTGTAACCGAACCCGTCCACTCTGATACCAGGACCGCCGGGAGGCAGATAAAGGCCGATCTTCCCAGGACAAGGCATAAAGTTCTTGTCCGGATCTTCCGCATTTATCCTGAACTCTATGGCATGGCCGTTCAATCTGATGTCTTTTTGCCTGACACTAAGCTTCTCTCCGCAGGCTATTTTTATCTGTTCTTTAAGGATATCCACTCCAGTGACCATCTCGGAAATAGGATGCTCCACCTGCACTCTTGTGTTCATCTCCATAAAATAGAAATGCCCGCTGGCATCCAATAAGAATTCAACGGTCCCCGCACTGAAATATTTAACGGATCTTGCAATCCTTACGGCGGATTCGCCCATCTTTCTCCTTATCTTATCGTTAAGCACGGCGCAGGGAGCTTCTTCGATGAGTTTTTGGTTCCTTCTCTGCACAGAGCAGTCGCGTTCTCCGAGGAAGACCACGTTCCCGTACATATCCCCAAGGACCTGTATCTCGACATGTTTCGGCTTTATTATGAACTTTTCTATGTAAGCATCCGGGTTGCCAAAAGCCGCGTTGGCTTCCGTTTGGGCCATTTTCATCAGTGCAGGGAATTCCTCTTCGTTCTGAGCGATCCTCATACCTTTGCCTCCGCCGCCGGCAGTGGCCTTTATCAACAATGGGAACCCTATCTTCTTTGCTATATTCAAAGCCTCTCCGGGGTCCTTGACTATACCGTCGGATACCGGAGGTGTCGGGACGCCGGCTCTTACCGCGCATTGTTTTGCGGTTGCCTTGTCCCCCATCATATCTATCGAGTTAGGGGAAGGCCCTATGAAAACGATATTATGGGCCGCGCATATTTCGGCAAACCTGGCATTCTCCGCGAGAAAACCGTATCCGGGATGTATAGCCTGCGCCCCTGCGACCTCTGCGGTAGAGATTATCGCGGGCACGTTCAAGTAACTCTGAGAAGGGACAGCCGGCCCTATACAATAGGATTCGTCGGCAAGCTTTACGTGAAGGCAATCCTTATCAATATCGGAAAAGACAGCGACCGTTTTGACGCCAAGCTCTTTGCATGCCCTGATTATCCTTACCGCAATCTCTCCTCTGTTGGCTATAAGTATCTTTTTAAACATTTTTTAGCTCTTGCAAATTCCTTTCTTTGCTCTAAAATGTAGTTGACAACTCTGAAATATGCTCTATAATTATATCATAAAACTGGATTTTTATAGATTTTAGCTCTTAAAAATCCAAACAGAAAAAGGGGGGTGAATTTAATGGCAAGAGGCGGATTATCAAAGATGAGAGTGGTATTCAAAGGCCAGACCGATACCCTTGAAGATATTTTTGGAAAGACCCCGATTCCAGTAACCTCCATGACCAAGATCATTTGGAGCGTGATCAAGAAAAGAAAGCTGATGAAAAAACTTAGCTGATCCTTTTCTTTTGAAATAAAGCCTCCCTGCTCTAGGATCAGGGAGGTTTTTATTTGGGACAAAAGACTTTTTTAAAATACCATCAGGTAGAGCATGATCGAAGAGATGACCGAAAAACTGACTATAGTGATCCAGGCAATGACATTCATGGTCTTGGAATTCACATAACTGCCCATAAGTTTCTTGTCATTTATAAGCTTTAACAGCATAAAGAAGACCAAAGGCAAGATCAGAGTATTGACCGCCTGAGATGCCGTCATAATGAAGACCATCGGAAGATTCGGTATAAAGACGAGCATCGTACAGGCAAAAAAGGAACCTCCTATTATGGAATAGAAAAGAGGCGCCTCTTTGAAATTCGTGCTGACCTTCCCTTCTCTGCCGATGATCTCAGTTATAAAATATGCCGTTGACATCGAAATAACACACATCCCCAGCAAAGACGCATTTAGCAGTCCCCAGGCAAACAGATGTTTTGCAAAAGGCCCAAGAGCCGGCCCCAGCGCAGCTGCGGCGTCGACAGCCGTCTCTATTGTCGTGCCCGTTACAAATAGTGTGGCGGCCGCTGATATTATTATGGAAAACGCGACAAAAGCCAGCCAGAAAGCACCGAACAGCACATCCATTCTGGCTGTCATTAAATGCTTTTTGTCTATGCCTTTATCGACAAAATACGACTGGATAAATACCTGTCCCCAGACGGTCAGAGTGGTCCCGATGAGGGCCGCCGCAGTAAATATGTAGTCCCTGCTCATCTCGATGGTGGGAACGATACTGCCGGATATCATCTTGGGAATATCGGGCTTTGCCATAAAGCCATTGACGATATAGCAGAAAAAAAGCAGGCATGATGTCATGAAGATATTCTGGACAAAACTAAAATTGCCTTTGAGGATTATATACCAGACCGCAACGACGAAAACAGGAACGAACAATATCCTGGGGATGTGATAGATATCCGCGACCGAAGCTATCCCGACGACGTTAGCCAGGACATTTGAAAAATTCGCAAAGAACACCAGTGCCATAAGGAATATGGCGATATTTATACTGAATTTTTCCCTTATGAGGTCTCCCAGCCCTTTCCCCGTGACCACTCCCAGACGGGCTCCCATCTCCTGTGTTACATAAAGCATTATGGTTATAAGGATCAGGATCCAAAGCATCTTATAACCATAATTGGCTCCGACGACAGAGTATGTGGTCACGCCGCCGGCATCATTGTCGGCAGTACCGGTTATGATCCCCGGCCCCACTACCGCAAGGAACATGAGAAGGCGTACCTTCCAGTAGTTTATTTTTTTATTCAGTGTTTTTGCCATATTTTTTGTCCGTAACGAAAAACTATCCTACCGACATCCTTTTTCTTCTGGCAAGAGGAGGGATTATAAAATCAACCACGTCATCCACGGTCACGATCCCAAGGATCCTGTTAAGCTTGTCCACCACGGGCACTGCCAGAAGATTGTATTTAGATATAACATCGGCGACTTGCCTGCGGCTCATCTCCGGCTTTATCGTAATGATCTTTGATGACATTATTTCAGAGACGGGGGTCTCCTGTCTTGACACGATGAGATTCCTTAGAGAAAGGACCCCGACAAGATGTTCGGCATCATCAGTTATATAAAGGTAATATATCGTCTCCGCGGCCGGGGCCAATTCCCTCAGCTTCTCTATTGTCTGGTACGCGGTAAAGGACTGCGGTACGGACACGAACTCGGTGGTCATTAGACCTCCGGCCGTCTCCTCGTCATGCTTAAGGAGCTCGTGTATCTCATCGGCTTTTTTCTGTTTCATGAGGCGCAGCAATTCCGTCGCTTTTTCTTCAGGAAGGTCACCAAGGACATCGGCCGCTTCGTCACTCGGCATTTTTTCTATTATCATTAGAGCTTTCTTGGTCTCAAGAGTGCCTATAAGGAACGCCTGTATCCTAGGCTCAAGCTCATGCAGAGCTTCGGCGGCGGTTTCAGTGGAAAGAGATTCAAAGATAGCGGTCTTTTCATCAGTATGGACCTGGCTGATGATGTTCGCTATGTCAGCGGGATGCAATTTTGATATCCCCTGGTAAGGGACTACAAGTTTCAGCCTGGCGATATCAGTCTTGAGAGGCTCGACAAAGTTCCATCCTATAAGGTCTTCCTTTAGGCTGATGCCGAAAATGGACAAGAAAGAAGAGACTATGCCGTCTATTTTAAGCCTGCGCAGTATCCCTTTGACCCCGATATCCGCCGCCAAAAGCCTGATATCTTCTCCCGCCTTTGCAAGCTTGAGATCGTTCACCCTGACGACCTTTGATCCGTGTATATCGACTATCTGCTTGTCCAGAAGGTCCCTCTGAATAAGGATCTCTCCGTCCCGGACAGATGCAAAAGCGATGTTCTCTTTTAGAGGGTTCGTGGAGATCGCGCGCCTGCCGATAAGATTGAACTCCCCTATCAACAAGATCTTTTCCCTGTTGCTACCATCGGTCTTGATGAGGAGCCCGATTATCTTTGGGAACTGCTCCGACGGGTCTACGACGATGTCTTTTACATGGCCTATCTTTTCTTCTATCCTGTCTATCACAAGCCTTCCCAGGATCTCTGAGGCATACATATCGTTAAAGTAGACCATGATGGGCACCCCTTTTGAATATTACTAATAGATTATAACACGCAATGTAAATCAGACGTTCAAATAATAGTTATTTCCTGGAAGTTCCTTTATAAGGCCTTTCAATTGCATCGAAAGCAGGCAGGAAGAAAGCGGTCCGACAGGCTTTTTACAAGATGAGGATATAATATCAATATGTTTCGGGCCTTCAGAAAGGATGGAGAGGACCTCTTTCTCGTCATCATTTAAGTCAGTGCCAATATCAAGCCTCTTTTCAGGAGAAATCTTTACGCCAGGCGGCAGTTCATCGAGAATGTCATCGACGGTCTGGACCAGTTTTGCCCCCTGCTTTATCAACCGGTTGGGACCGGCGCTCATACAGGAAAAGACCTGTCCGGGAACAGCGAAGACTTCCCTATTCTGCTCTACTGCACAGCCTGCAGTGATCAAAGATCCGCTGTCGGACGCCCCTTCGATCACGACAACGCCCAAAGAAAATCCCGATATTATCCTGTTCCTCCTGGGAAAATCCCACTTCTCGAAACGCCGCATAGGATGGAATTCTGAAACGAGACAACCGCTTTCCGCTATCTGAACGGATAAGCTGCGGTTAAAGTACGGATAGATATGTTCAAATCCTCCCGGCAATACTGCGATCGTAGTCCCTCCGTATTTAAGCGCCGCGCGGTGCGCACAGGTATCTATCCCCGCGGCAAGACCGGAAACGATAGTGATCCCGGACTCGACAAGCCCCCGTACAAGAGTTTCGGTTATCTGTTGCCCATAAAAAGTCGGCTTCCTTGTCCCTACAACAGCCACACAATTTTTAAAACTGCTGAAAGCAAGCCCTTTTTTATAGATAACGGCGGGAGGGTCATATATATTGAAAAGCGCCTTCGGATATTCCTGGTCAGACAATGTAACGGCTTCCACGTCCTCCGGCATCGAAGGAAACGTTTCATCTAAAGACCCGGAGCTTATCCCTTCAAGGATGGAATCGGCCAGGGCCGGCCCGACACCTTGGATATCAAAAAGGTCTTTTCTTTCTGCTTTCCAGAGGTTTGATATAGGATTGAACTTTTCATAAAGGGCCCTTATCCTTGAAGGGCCGAGACCGGATATTTTTTGGAGGGCCAGCCAGTATTTGAGTTCAGAGGCCATTCTTTATTTTTTCAAGATACGCCTTGTTCTGCGAGATGGCATCGAACGAGAACAGGCTAAAACCGGCTATCGACGGATAATATTTCCTCAGCTTTTTATAGACCAGGAACTGTTTTAAAAAATCCTCAGGAGATACTTTATACGGACCCAACCCCACGACCAATTTTTTAGACCTTATGGCCCTGGCACAACTTATGATGCGTTTTTTTACGGCCTTTTCATCGTCGGAATATATCATAGGGACCACAAAATCGAGATGTCCGTTCCTCACCCAAGAAACCCAATCTTGACCTCTTGCATTCGCAGAATCTGCAGGGTCCGGAAAAACCGCGGCAGACACCTGCATATCAGGGTTCAGGACCTTAACGCCTTTGTATACAGCTCTCACCAGTTCTGAGACCTGTCTGCAGCGGTAAGAAACCCATTTTTGTTTGAGTTTTTTATAACCTTCTTCTCCGTAATATTCCTTGACCGCCTGAGGATTATATACAAGGAATACCGGATCGAGCCAATAAGAATTGCTGAAAGCTCTCCGGCTTTCATAATCAAGCCCGCCGTATTCATCCTCATATCTGATGTAATCCATATGTATGCCGTCTAGTTTATATTTTGAAGCTACTTCCATGTACATGCCGTAAAGATAGTTCTTGACGTCTCTGTTGAACGGGTTCAAGAACTTCGAAACGCTCTTGCTGCTCGCCGGATCGATCCACTCGGGATGCCTGTTCACGACATGAAGAGGACTGGAAGGCGCTTCGAAAGAGGACCACA
>JAKLHX010000061.1 GCA_022709925.1 Candidatus Margulisiibacteriota bacterium | reverse complement strand
GCATCAGGGAATTCGGTTAAATACTGGTTCCAATCCTGGATCTGGTCGGAGGCGAGCTGGTACATTTTAGTCTGCCATCCTCCCGGCACGGATTTTGAGGTAAAGCTTGTAGAGCAAAGGCTTGTAGACTTTAATGAATGCCGGGCTGCTGGGATCCCAGCCGGTATAGCCGCGGGCCTCAAATGTGGCACGCAGCCCCCCTGACGGAAAACTGGAAGCATCCGGCTCGCCCTGCATCAGTTCAGCGCCGGAAAATTTTAGGTCTACGCCCCCTTCCCCGTCAGGCATAATGAAAGAATCGTGTTTTTCCGCGGTCGATCCGGTCAGCGGCTGGAACCAGTGAGTATAGTGTGTCGCGCCCTTTGCAACAGCCCACTCTTTCATGGCTTCCGCCACCTCATCCGCGATCCCTGCGTCAAGTTTCTTCCCTGTCTTGACCGTCGCCACAAGCGATCTATAAGTCGCCTCGGACAGGCACTTGCGCATTAATTTCATGCTGAAAACATTCTCACCGTATAATTCAGTCGCATTTGCCATCATATTTCTCCTTTTTTCTTTATTTATTGCTTACAGAGCTGCTTTGCCTCTCTCACCGGTCCTAACCCTTACCACGTCTTCAACTGTACTGATAAATATCTTGCCGTCGCCGGTCTTGCCGGTTTGGGCGGCAGTCTCGATCGCTTCGATGACTTTTTCAGCATCCGTCTGGTCGACCACTAATTCCAATTTCAACTTGGGCAGGAATTCGACCCTGTATTCTCCGGCCCGCCACTCCAGAAGGATCCCCTTTTGGCTCCCCCTGCCTTTGACCTCCGTCACGGTCATTCCGATTATCCCCTTTTCTTCAAGCGCGATCCTGACCTCTTCCAGTTTTTCCGTCCTTATTATCGCCTCTATTTTTTTAAGTGCCATTTTTTTGTCCTCCTTAGGCAGAATATGCTGTTTCGCCGTGCTGGCTTATATCAAGACCGACCTCTTCTTCCTCACTTCGCGCTCTCAGAGAGAACACCGCATCAATGACCTTCGCCAGTACAAAGCTTACAAGAAAAGAGAATATGGCCACCACAAGGACTGTTATAAGCTGTATATAGAACTGCCCCGGGTTACCGAAAAACCACCCGTTAGCTCCGGCAGAGTTTATGGCTTTTTCGGCGAACAGGCCCGTACACAGGGCCCCTGTTATCCCCCCCATACCATGACAGGCAAAAACATCGAGAGAATCGTCAAGGTTCGTCCGCATCCTTATCAATATCGCATAATATGATATGAGAGCGGCTATACAACCTATTGCTAATGCTGAAAGAGGGCTTACAAATCCGGAAGCCGGCGTTATCGCGACCAACCCGACCACTGCTCCCGTAGAAAGCCCCAGGACACTCGGGCGTTTGTGTATCCAGCTGACCAGCATCCAGGTAAGGGCTGCGGCTGCAGCAGCGGTATTCGTGACCACAAAAGCGCTTGTCGCAAGGCCGCCGGAAGTAAGAGCGGATCCGCCGTTAAAACCGAACCATCCGAACCACAGCAGGAATGCACCGAGCACCGTAAAGGGTATATTGGAAGGTTCCATTGGAACTTTCCTATAACCTTTTCTCTTCCCTATCACCATAGCAACAGCAATGGCAGAAACACCTGCTGTTATGTGGACAACAGTACCTCCGGCAAAATCAAGAGCACCCATAGCCCTGAGCCATCCGCCTATCCCCCAGACCCAATGGCAGACAGGGGCATATATGAAAGTAGACCAAAAAAGGATGAAAACCAGGAAGCCGGAAAAATTTATCCTTTCCACAAAGGCTCCGGTTATTAGAGCCGGGGTTATTATGGCGAACGCCATCTGGAACATCATAAAAGCAAGATGAGGTATCGTGGCCGCATACCCGGCGTTAGGGTCCTGGCCTACTCCTATGAGCCCGAGCCAATCAAGGCCTCCTATAAGGCCTCCTCTATCGGGACCGAACGACAAGGTGTACCCGTAAAGAACCCACTGTACGGATATCATCGCCAGTATCGCCAATGAAAGCATCAATGTCGAAAGTATGTTCTTTTTCCTGACCATGCCTCCGTAAAAGAAAGCCAAAGCAGGGGTCATTAATATGACCAAAGCGGTCGATATAAGGATCCAAGCGGTATCTCCTGTATTAATCATTTATATACACCTCCGGTTATGCCCTGTTAAGTAGCAATTTTCCAGCCAAATATGATTTTTGGTTAAATCCAGCCATTTACCGTCTAAAACAACACGCTAATCCTACATAAATGTAGGATTAGCGGCCGATAAATCTACACAAATGTAGGTTTACCCTATGGCGCTGCTGCCGGATTCCCCGGTCCTTATCCGTATGCATTCTTCAAGAGGCAGAACAAATATCTTGCCGTCCCCTATGTTACCGGTACGCGCACCTTTTACAATAGCTTTTATTGTCGGCTTGACAAAATTGTCGTTCACGGCAATATCCAACCTGACCTTCTTGAGGAGATTGACTTCATGCAGAACGCCCCTGTAAGACTCGCTGTACCCTTTTTGTTGCCCGCATCCAAGGGAGTTTGTTACCGACATCTTGAATATTTCCAGATCAAACAGCTCTTTCTTAACGTCCGGCAGCTTTTCCGGTTGTATGAAAGCAATTATAAGTTTCATTGATCCATCCCTCCTTTTTCCCGTATTTATTGGGCGGTGAATATCTGGAAGCCCGAATACGCTTCCATACCATGTTCTCCGATATCCAATCCCTTTATTTCTTCGTCCCTGGACACCCTAAGGCCCATCACAGCCTTAATGGCAAGCCATATCCCCAGAGCCATGAAGAAAGTGAAGCCCCCGACCGTAACAACCCCGGTCAACTGGGACAGCAAAAGTTTTGTGCCTCCGCCGAAGAAAAGTCCGTTGCCGGTGGTC
Source organism: Candidatus Margulisiibacteriota bacterium (assembly GCA_022709925.1). Taxonomy (GTDB): domain Bacteria; phylum Margulisbacteria; class WOR-1; order JAKLHX01; family JAKLHX01; genus JAKLHX01. The sequence goes on along the minus strand of JAKLHX010000061.1, from coordinate 3,974 downwards.
CCGGGCATGAACATGTCCTGAGCGAACAAACCAACGGCAAGAGTCCCAAAAACCCCGTTCACAAGGTGCACAGAGAGAGCTCCGACAGGGTCGTCTATTCTAATACGGTCGAACATCATGACCGCAAGAACAACAAAAATACCAGCCAAAGCCCCTATTATGATGGAACTCAACGGGGATATATAAGCACAAGGAGCCGTCACTGCGACCAATCCGGCAAGGCATCCGTTTATAGTCATGCCGAGATCGGGCTTCCTGCTTATAAGCCAAGACATTATGGTGGAAGTGAGGATCCCTGCGGCAGCAGCCATATTTGTTGTGATAACGATCCTTGAGATGGCATTGACATCCGCAGCCATAGTAGACCCTGGGTTAAACCCGAACCATCCAAGCCAAAGGACAAAAGCACCTATGGTAGCCAACCCCATGTTATGTCCGGGGATAGCATTCGGAGATCCGTCCTCTTTGAACTTTCCGATCCTAGAGCCAAGTACAAGTGCTCCTGCAAGGGCCGCCCATCCACCGACTGAATGGACTACCGTTGAACCCGCAAAATCCCAAAAACCAGAGGTAGCAAGCCAGCCTCCGCCCCATATCCAGTGACCTACTATAGGATATATGATCCCGACCATAAGGAACGAGAAAACTATGAACGAACTGTATTTTATCCTTTCTGCCACCGCCCCTGAAACTATGGTCGCGGCCGTACCGGCAAACACAAGCTGAAAAAAGAACTTCGCCAAAAGCGGGACCGTAGCCCATGATATTGCGGAGTAAGCCCCTTGGTATGCGGCTCCGGCAGCCGGGCTGTTATCAGCTCCGGAAAGCATAAAAAGCCCCTGAAGCCCTACCAGAGGGTTGCCATTACCGAACATCAGCCCCCATCCAAAAACAAAGAACGCCAAGGAAGAGACTGCGAACACAATAAAATTCTTGGAAAGTATGTTAACGGCATTCTTGGCCCTGGTAAATCCGGTTTCAACGGTAGCAAACCCGAGGTTCATAAAGAATACCAGCATGGCCGTTATCAACACCCACATGGTGTCAGCAACAATCTTCATATCCATATAAAGCTCCCCCTTTCTTATATATTTATATCGACTTGAGTCGTGATCGTCGGTTTTGCCCCGTTATTATAAGTACCGTATCCGAGGATGACCGATGTGTTCGGAGCAAAGGAATAAGACAATCCGTAGAACAATGCCCCCAATGCGGAATTAGAACTTGCATAATCCACGCAGGCCCATACCTTATCCGTAAGGTATTTGTCCCATGTCAAAATAACGCCGCTGTTATCGGGGTTCCCTGACGGGTCCTTCAGAACAGAGGAATTCCCTGAAAAATAACCGGCGGTCAATCTGCCGACAGGGAATGTCTTAGCGGCAACGGCATAAATGACGTTCTGGTCAGTAACGCCTTTTTCAGTCCCGAACCCAAAACCTCCGACCGCGAAAGCCGGTAAATTCCCGCTCTCGGAGATCCCGTATTTGGCATTGAACACAAAAGGACTGGATTGCGGCAGGAACACATCGGCCCCCACTTCAAGACCAGGAAGAAGGCCATAAGTCAAACCGGTATCCGTCGGGAACGCATATCCTCCGTCCGCAGGCCCCTGAGAAGTGAAATAGTTATCTATACCCAGATGCCACACTCCCGCAGGCTGGATATCGGTAGACGGATTCCATATCTGTGTCGAAGGGGTGGCCATGGCCCCTCCTTCCGCGGCAAGAACTATCGCGATCGCCAAAAGCAGCTTTTTATGGTCCATACATTATCTCCTTTCGTTTTTTAGAGCCGGACACTCTTGCCCTATCAACAGCAATTTATATGCCAAAACGGACAGAACGGCATTTGAAGGAAAAAAGAGATAATAACGGAACGGTTTTGTAGGATTAAAAAATATTAGTTACAAAAATGTAACTAATATCTATGGCCTGAATTTTTTGAAGTCTATCCCGTATTTTTCGGCCTTGTAGCCGAGGACCCTTTCGGTGGTCTTTAGCATGGTCGCTGATCTTGATTTATTGCCTTTCGTGCTCTTTAGAGCGTCCACAATGAGGTCTTTCTCAAAATTCCCTACCAGAGCCTCCAGAGAATCACCTATCTGTGTCTTGGATGTCTGCGGCGTCTGGAGCGTCGGCGGCAGATTATGCGCAAAAATAACCTCGCCCTCACACATAAGGACCGCTCTCTCTATGGTATTTTCAAGCTCTCTCACGTTCCCCGGCCAGTGATAGCTCATAAAAGCATCGATCGCAGGCGTAGATATCCTTTTTATGGTCTTATGGTTGGCGGAAGAATATTTTGCCAGAAAATGTTCGGCGATAAGAAGTATATCGTCTTTCCTCTCCCTGAGCGGCGGCAGATATATCGGGAAAACGTTAAGCCTGTAATAAAGATCTTCCCTGAATCTCCCTTTTTTAACGGACTCTTCAAGGTTCGTACTGGTAGCGGCAATAAGCCTTACGTTACACTTTATGGTCTCAATGCCGCCGAGCCTCTCGAATTCCCTCTCCTGTATCACGCGGAGAAGCTTTACCTGTGTCGCGGGAGTAAGATCTCCTATCTCATCAAGGAACAATGTGCCGCCTTCGGCCATCTCGAACCTGCCGATCTTCCTGTCAAAAGCCCCCGTAAAAGCCCCTCTTTCATACCCGAAAAGCTCCGATTCGACCAGGTTCTCCGGAAGGGCCGCCATATTGACCTTTACGAACGGTCTCTTCGTCCTCAGGCTGTTATAGTGTATGGCGTGCGCAACAAGTTCTTTCCCGGTACCGGACTCGCCCCTCACAAGCACGGTGGCATCGCTCTTTGCCACCCTGGCGATCATCTCATAGACCTCTTTCATCCTGTTGCTTTTTCCTACTATATTCTTAAAACTATATTTTTCCGTGAGCTCCTGCCTGAGCGTCTTGTTCTCCTCTATCAGCTTGTCTTTTTCAGCCTGTATAAGCTGCTGCATCTTTACTGATTGCCCTATTATGGAAGCGGCAATAGAAAGGAACCTGACATCCTCCTCCAGAGGGATCTGGGGGTCAAAAACCTTGTCCGCCGACAAAGCCCCGATGATCTCTTTGCCGATCTTTATGGGAACGCATATGAACGAGATATCTTTTTTATCAAGGTCTTTCCTGGACCTGGTCTTGTTCAGGAACAAAGGGTCTTCCCCTATCTTTGGGACCACTGCGGATCTCCCCGTCTGTACGACCCGGCCGGTTATGCCCTCGCCTATCTTATATTTACCGCGTTTTTTCTCGGCTTCCGTAAGGCCATAAGCGGCTTCGATCAACAGCTCTCCCGTCCTCGGGTTTAAAAGCGTTATAGTGCACCTTTTCATGCCGAGCAGGTCATCAAGCTTTTCCAGGACGCCATAAATGGACTTCTCAATATCCAGCGACATGCTGAGCGTTTGGCTTATCTCATAGAGAGCGGTGAGTTCTTTTACTTTTCTTTTCAGGAGAATGTTTTTCTCTATCATATTATTTCGTCTCGTATATATTTTATACCCTATTTATGTAAGTTTCAATGCGCTTTCCTACAATTTTGTATCTTTACCCGTATGTTATAATATCGCCATGAACCTTCTTGAGGCCAGCACTGGGATCAAGGGCCTTGATGACGTGGTCAACAGGCTGCGCATCGGGGATAACGTCGTATGGCAGGTGGACGACCTTGCATCTTACAGGTACCTTGCCAAGAATTTCGTGGAAAATGCCCTGAAGGAAGGCCGCCGCGTCGTTTATCTTAGGTTTACCTCGCATACGCCCATACTCGATGACCTGTCAAACATAACGATCTATGTGCTCGATGCCGAAAGCGGCTTTGAATCCTTCTCAAAACAAGTCCACGAAATAGCGACAAAAGAAGGCGAAGGCGTTTACTATGTTTTTGACTGCCTTTCCGACCTTTTGTCGGCATGGGCAAGCGATCTCATGATAGGGAATTTTTTCCTTATAACCTGCCCGTACCTGTTT
>JAKLHX010000060.1 GCA_022709925.1 Candidatus Margulisiibacteriota bacterium | reverse complement strand
CTGTCCGTACGCTTGCGGCCCTTTCCAGGTTCGACCTGAAAATTGCCGGGCCGATCATGAGAGCTCTTCCCGGAGAATATACGGGCCGGATGTTCTGCTGCGAAGATGTATGGCCGGACCAGGCAGCTGCTCCTATCATCGAGCGGAATTTCACCAGTGCCGAGATAGCCGGCATATTTTCAAAGAACATGAGTTCCTGGGATAGGACTGCAATCCTTTTAAGGAGGTTCAGGAGGGATACCCAATTCATTGTTTTGCATCAAATGTTTCCTGACGCGGTCGCGAAGATATTGTCGACCAGGTTTTTCACACCTTCCGAGCTGTTGCTGGCTTATTCCTCAAATATGCCGCAGATAACGCGTTTTTTTCCTTTTATCGCGGAAGATAAGGCAAAAGAAATAATGAATATGATGAGCGATTCCGAACTCAAGAGTTTTTTAAGTACAGGACAAGTAAGCTTGCCTTTTGCCGTCGATATCCTTTCAAGACGGGAACCAGCGGATATGATATGCGGCATACTGGACAGCATGCCTGATCATTATTTGTTATCGATACTGGGGGATGATTCGTTCCCTGTGCGGACAGCCGCTAGATATGCGGAGACAAGGTTTGTTTCAAGACCCGGGAATTGGTTCTACCGTCTTCCCGAAGCCAGGCAGATGCAGATACTGGGATATTCGGAGTAAAAAATGCCGTCAATAACCCCGGGACGAGGTCTTCCTCACAACATAAAATATACCGGTTTTGGACATCCTAGAAGGGTCCTTGAATGCGTCCGTGGGTTGAGCCTGCCTTTATATGATATTTCCCGTCCATCAGTTATAAACATTTGTCGTGTGGAAAAAGGTTCAATAGCTAATTGTTCGGACCTTTACATCGGCAAAAAAAACGTAAATACTTTACGCGACATGGAAATACATCATATCGCTGTCGACGACATTTCGGCTTCCAGCGCCCAATCATCCCTGCAGTTCTATTTGGAGAATTTTTGCGGCATTTCAAATCCTGATCCTGTTTTTTGGCGGATCTTCAGCGGGTTGTTCAAGTCTTGTGATACTTTGTCCGCACTCGAGAGGTCAGCCTCGTTTTTTGATAGCGAAACGGACGGAAAAAGGTGCTTATTGCTCTCGGTAGATAAACGGGAAATAGATCTGGTTTCTCCGGATGTGCGGACGGTTTTTGATACATTAGGTCTTGTTCCTCCGGAAACCCCGTCATTCCATGATTTTGGGGCTATTGTCCAGATGCTGCGGATGTTCCCTGACGGGGCCGCTCTTAATACGGTATCGTTCATACCTTTCGAATTCGTTTGCGCACAGCGTAAAGAGTAGCAGGCATTCCCTTTGCCACCGCACGTGCCAATAATGTATAATTTCATATATGAAACAGAACAAACGGATATCAAACACTCCCAAATACCTTTTCGCGGAAATAGACAAGAAAAAGGCCGCGTCCATTGCCCGCGGAGTGGACCTTATAGATCTCAGCATAGGGGATCCCGACCAGCCGACGCCCAAATATATAATCGACAGCATGAAAAAGGCTTTGGACGACCCATCCACGCATAACTATCCTCCTTACGAAGGGACAAAGGACTTTAGGACTGCCGTTTCTAAATGGTACAAAAAGAGATTCAATGTCGATCTCGACCCTGAAAGTGAAGTGATGTCGCTTATCGGCTCGAAAGAAGGCATCGCTCATATGATCTTTGCCTTGATAGATCCCGGTGATGTTAGCCTGGTGCCAGATCCTTCATATCCGGTATATAAAGTATGCACCATACTTGCCGGAGGGACTCCCCATATGCTGCCGCTCAAAAAAGAGAACGGGTTTTTACCCGATCTTGACTCTATAGATGCCCAAACCTTGAAAAAAGCCAAGCTCATGTTCATAAATTATCCGAATAATCCGACTTCCGCAACAGCATCTCGGGAGTTCCTGGAAAAAGCCGTAAAATTTTGCAAAAAGAACGATATCATCCTGTGTTCCGACCTTGCTTATTCAGAAGTCTGTTTCGGAAACTACGCGGCTGAAAGTATTCTCCAGATCCCCGGGGCGAAAGATATTGCCGTGGAATTCCATTCTCTTTCAAAGACCTTTAACATGACGGGATGGAGGATCGGGATGGCTGTCGGCAGTAAAGACGCGATAAAAGCCCTTGCGATAATAAAGACGAATGTGGATTCAGGGGCTTTTAAGGCCATACAAAAGGCCGCGATCGATGCGTTGAACGGACCTGAGGGTTTTACCAAAGGCATGAACCTTATTTATGAAAAGAGAATGAAAGCCATGATAGACGGCCTTAATTCTATAGGCTGGAAGTTGGACCATACAAAAGCCACGTTCTATGTTTGGGTCCCGGTGCCGAAAGGATATACAAGTGCCTCTTTCTGTGAGGTCCTGCTTGAAAAATGCGGGGTCCTTGTGGTCCCCGGCAGCGGCTACGGAGAAAGCGGTGAAGGTTATGTCCGGTTCTGCATAACCGCCGATGAATCAAGGATAAAAGAGGCGATCCAAAGAATTAAATCCGAGGGGATAAGGGGAGATCAGCTCAAAGCGCTGAAGAACTGAAGAGCTGAAGAAAAACACTTCAGAGCATCAGAGCTTCAGCTCTTCAGCACTAATATCATGAACATCCAAATCGCCCATAATGCGGGTTTTTGTTCAGGGGTCGAAAAAGCCTACAATATCGCGTTAGAAACCTCAAAAAAGAATATCCCTATTTATGTTTTGGGATATCTTGTTCATAATTCGTTCGTTATAAGCAAGCTAGAATCTCAGGGACTAAAGACCATAAAATCCCTTTCCGAGATACCTTCAGGGCAAAAATGTGCGCTGATAATATCTGCTCACGGTGTGGGGCCTCATATATATGAAGAGGCTGAAAAAAGACATGTTGAAATAGTGGACACTACCTGTGCCTGGGTGAAGAAAGCCCAGAGGATAGCCCGTGATCTTGGGAGATCAGGATATCAGATAATAATAGTAGGGGACAAAGACCATACGGAGGTCAAAGGGATCACCGGCTGGGCGGGTGAAAATAATGCTGTTATCGTGCAGTCTCTTTCGGACCTGGACAAGATAGCTTTTTCGGACAAGGTTGCTGTGGTCGCCCAGACCACGCAATCTCTTGAGAATTTTAATGCTATTGTTGAAGAACTGAAGAAAAGGACAAAAGACCTTGTTGTGCATAACACTATATGCGGGGCCACGTTCCGGAGGCAGGCTTCAGCCGTAGATCTGGCTAAAGCGTCCGATATTATGCTGATACTGGGGGACAGGCGCAGCGCCAATACAAAACGGCTTAAGGAGCTTTGTGAGAAGACGGGGACCCCTACATTCCAGATACAGGACGCCTCGGAGCTCGATAAAAAATGGCTTAACGGCAAAAATAATATCGGCATAACTGCCGGGGCTTCCACGCCTCAAGAGATAATCGCTCAAGTTGTTAACAAAATTAATGCGTGATATAATCTTGCCATTATGCTGCGTTTTTTAACCGCTGGTGAGTCTCACGGGAAAGCCCTTGTCGCGATACTTGAGGGCATGGTCGCCAACTTGCCTTTGACCGAAGAGGATCTGGACACAGAGCTGGGACTTAGGCAGGGCGGTGTCGGCAGGTCCGAAAGGATGAAGATCGAGAAAGACAAGGCCCAAATACTTTCCGGCCTGAGAAAAGGCAAAACAACAGGCAGCCCCATCGCGATACTTATAGAAAATACGGATTCAAAGGACAGAGAAGAGGTCCTCACAAGATTAAGGCCGGGCCATGCGGACCTGGCGGGGGCCCTAAAATACAACCAATCCGATGTGCGCAATATCCTGGAGCGCGCCAGCGCGCGTGAGACCGCGGCAAGAGTGGCTGTAGGAGCCATTTCAAAAAAACTGCTTTCCGAGTTCGGTATTAAATTCGAGAATAGGGTCGTATCCATAGGCGGGGAAAAAGACGGATCCAAATGGGAGGCCCTTGTCAAGAGAACAGGGGAAGAGGGAGACTCTCTCGGCGGTGTTTTTGAGATAAAAGTGCTCAATATGCCTATAGGACTGGGCAGCCATGTCCATTTTGACAGAAAACTTGACGGAAGGCTTGCTCAGGCGATCATGAGCATTCAGGCCATAAAAGGCGTTGAAATAGGTCTTGGGTTCGGGGCCGCCGATAAAAAAGGTACGCAGGTGCATGACGAGATCTTTTATGCCGGCGGAAAATATTCTCACGGCACGAATAATGCCGGAGGCATAGAGGGCGGGATGTCCAACGGCGAGACAGTGGTCATAAGGGCCGCCATGAAGCCTATTGCAACACTTAAGAAGCCTCTTAATTCCGTAGATATGGCCACAAAAGGGTCGTGCAAGGCCCATTTTGAGCGGGCGGATGTCTGTGCTGTCCATGCCGCAGCGGTAATAGGGAGTGCGGCCGCAGCATTTGTAATTGCCGACGCTTTCCTCGAAAAATACGGCGGAGACAGTTTGGAAGAAGTAAAATCACATTTTTCCGGTTTTATGCTATAATTTTAGTGTGCCAATAAACTTGGGGAGGTATAATTTTGTCTGCGAAAATTAGATTAGTAAGGATAGGGACCAAAAGCAAGCCTTTTTACAGGATAGCCGTTATTGACGAATCTTCGGCAAGGAACGCAAGGACCATCGACGTTTTGGGGTATTATGATCCCAAAAAAGAACCTACGTTATTTGAAATAGACAAAGAAAAAGTTGAGCTTTGGCTTAAAAAAGGCGCACAGCCCAGCGATGTCGTAAGAAAATATCTTGGAAAAGCGGGTATCTTGCCGCCTCTCGATGTCACAAAGATGAAAAAGAGAGCGCCAAAGAAAGAAGCCCCGGCAGAACCTGCGGCTGCACCGGCAGCTTAGTTCAATAAAGCGAAAAGGAGGAGCGCGAAAGTGAAGGACCTCGTTGAATATGTCGTAAAAGCGCTTGTTGACAAACCGGAACAGGTACAAGTATCCCAAACCGACGGCGACAGCATAACTATTATAGGCATTAAAGTTGCTCCTGAAGATACCGGCAAAGTTATCGGTAAAGAAGGACGCATAATAAACGCAATAAGAACGGTAGTAAAATCAGCGGGCGCGAAACTGCAGAAGAGAGTTACTGTGGAAGTGCTTGCGGAAGAAAAAGGGAGGTAATCAAATGGCAGAAGCGGCAAAGTCTCTTGAACTAAAAAGGATAGTGATGGTGAAAGCGGTCGTGACCGAGGCTTTCAAGGATAATCTTGTAAAAGAGCTCGAGAGGACCGTTTATAACATGGATATGCAGCTCCAGCAGATGGAGAACCAGAGCAAGAATTATATCGAGGACCTTAAGAAGAAAGGCATGCTCCAGCAGGTAACCACTTTCAAGAACCAGCTTTCGAACGAAAAAGCAAGGGTCCTTGCTTCTAAACAAGACCTTATGGCAAAGATACAGGAAGCAAAGAACCTGGTCCTTGGTTCCGAGTTCGTGCAGGGGCCTCTTGAAGGGCCTGTTACGGTTTCAGTCGGCGACAATCTTTACAAAAAGGTCGGAGCGGCCGAGATCCTTGTAAAAGACGGTGTTATTGCTGAGATCCGAAACATAGACTAATTGATGCAGTTCGATATATTGACCCTCTTTCCCGCGATATTTAAAGGGTTTTTTGAAGAAAGCCTGATAAAAAAAGCGCTGGAAAGAGGGTTGATTTCTATAGACATCCACGATATCCGGTCCGAGACCTCGGACAAGCATAAAACAGCGGATGATGTGTCCTTTGGCGGCGGTCCCGGAATGGTCATGAAGCTGGAACCCCTAAAAAAGCTCCTCGATAAAGTAAGAACCCCTTCAAGCAAGGTGGTCTTTATGACGCCTTCCGGCAATAAACTGTCGCAGGACAAGGCCAGGGAACTTTCAAAAGCAGATCGCCTTATAATAATCTGCGGACGATATGAAGGGGTGGATGAACGGATAAGAGCGCACATAGACGAGGAGATCTCTATAGGAGATTATGTTCTGACCGGAGGAGAACTTCCCGCCGCAGTCCTTATAGATTGTATAAGCAGATATGTGCCGGGCGTTGTAAAAGAGGCGGATTCTGTAGAGAACGATTCTTTTAGCAACATACTTCTGGACCATCCCCATTATACTAAACCGTCCGATATCGACGGAGATGTCGTCCCTTCCGTTCTGTTGAGCGGCGATCACGAGGGAATAAGGCTGTGGAGGCGCAAAAAACAGCTGGAAAGGACCCTCTTCCTGCGTCCCGATCTTTTTGCAAAAGCAACGATGAATGAAGAAGATAAGGACCTGATGAACGGGATAATAACCGGTGACTGACGCTCTGCTGCGCCAGGGCCCGTTTATGCTATAATAAGAATATAAATCCAAGACTAAATAAAGGGAGATATAGTGCAATGTCGTCTGTAATAAAAGATATAGAAAATGCAGGTATGAAGGAAAAGATAGAAAAATTCGAGATAGGGGACACCATAAGGGTCTATGCAAAGATAGTGGAAGGCGATAAAGAGCGCATTCAGGGTTTTGAAGGCGTGGTCATAGCGAAAAAAGGCGGAGGAGTAAGAGAGACCTTTACGGTAAGAAAGATAGTTCAGGGAGTCGGCGTCGAAAGGATATTCCCGATACATTCACCCAAAGTTGACAAGGTCAAGCTTATAAAGAGCGGCAGAGTAAGGCGTGCAAAGCTTTATTATCTGCGCGGCAGGATAGGCGGCAGGGCCACAAAGATCCAGGACAAAGCCCCAGAATAGGCAAATGAAGAAAATATTCGTCCATCTGAAAGAAACGGCCGAGACCGTTGTCATAGCGCTGCTCATCGCTCTAGTGATACGCGCTTTCCTATTCCAGGTGTTTTGGATCCCTTCAGCTTCTATGCAGCCGACATTTGATATCAACGACAGGATAATCGTAGACAGGGTTTCTCACGGCATACAAAATCCTTTGTACGACATGAATGACAGCCCTATATTCCTTTTCAACATACCGAATCCTTTGTATAACACCAATTTTCCGTTAAGCGGGTA
>JAKLHX010000006.1 GCA_022709925.1 Candidatus Margulisiibacteriota bacterium | reverse complement strand
ATGGTTAATGAGGGTTATATTGATAACAACGGTATGGTGTTTGTAAGAGGCAAAGAGAAGATTACAGATCCTCAAGTAACGGCTTTACAGGATGCCTATCTGACAGTAGAAGAAGGCGCGGATCCGGAAGACATACGGTATTTCGTGCCCACAAACCATGCGCGACAGATGTTCTTACCGACTGATGCGCAGGCGGAAGTAATGGTTTCCGTAACGGAAGACCCGACGAGCGGAAGAACGGGGACATTGGACACACCACTTATCCAGCATCCTGCTGCTACAAGCCTTACCTATTCTACATATATTGACAATTATGAGAATGGAATTACCTATCCAACGTATACTGAGCTGGGGGATCAACCCGGAGATCAACCGTATTCTTACGATGCCCCCCCTGTGTTAAATGAAAGCCTCGATTACGCAGGAAGAGTTGCACAGCTTACTTCTTCGAGTGCGTTTCATGAATCGATTATTGGTGTTCCGGATCCAGTATCATTAGGAATAGGCGCTACTCCCACTGATCCGGGAATATATAAGAACGATCAAACCAGAGCGTCTTCATTCCCCGATTATAATAGTGGAAATTCGATCGTTCCTGGAGATACAAAGACGGGATTACAGTGGACAAGCCCGCCAGCTGGCACGCCTTATGTCAAACCCACAATACTGCAGACAGATTGGACTTTCACACCGAATGGCATGTTTGGTGTGCAGGACGGAGCAGCTCCCAGCGCCAATGTGATAACGACGATTATCTTGTGGAAATAATAAGATATCTCGTTAATAGATCTACAGATAAAAACCCCGATTAAATCGGGGTTTTTTCTTTGGTCCGATTTTGCTGATTTGTGTTAGAATATCAAAAAGGGAGATTACTATATGACCAGCAAATTAAAACTGGGTTTACCCAAAGGCAGTCTGCAGGAATCAACATTCGAGCTGTTCGCGAAAGCCGGATACAAGATCAAAGTGTCTTCCAGGTCTTATTTCCCGACCATAAATGACGATGAAATAGAAGTGATGCTCATCCGCGCGCAGGAAATGGCCCGCTACGTTGAAAGCAAAGTACTTGACTGCGGCCTCACCGGTACCGACTGGATGGTCGAGAGCGGCTGCAAAGTAGAGACGATAAAAGACCTTGTATACGCCAAACAGGGCCTCAGAAAAGTTCGCTGGGTCCTCGCCGCACCGAAAGGCTCTAGCATAAAGAGCGCGAAAGACCTTGATGGCAAACGCGTTGCCACGGAGCTCGTCAACACATCTAAGGAATATTTCAAGAAAAAAGGCGTGAATGCCACGGTAGAATTCTCGTGGGGTGCCACCGAAGCAAAATGCCCCGACCTCGCGGACGCGATAATAGAGCTTACCGAAACAGGGAATTCGCTTCGCGCGAACAATCTTGAGATATTGGATACGGTGCTAGAATCAAACACCATATTCATCGCGAACGGCGACGCGATCAAAGACAAATGGAAAAAGACCAAAATAGACAATATTCTTATGCTGCTTGACGGAGCATTAAAGGCACAGACAATGGTCGGATTAAAAATGAACGTATTAAAAGAAAACCTGGATAAAGTTATAAAATGTTTGCCGGCGCTTAAAAATCCGACTATTGCACAACTGTCAGACCCTGCATGGGTGGACGTTGATACGATAATCGAAGAAAAGACCGTAAGGGATATGATCCCTCAGCTAAAATCTGCCGGGGCACAAGGGATCGTAGAATATCCGCTGAACAAGGTTATTGATTAACCCTCACCCCCTGCCCCTCTCCCTGCCTGCCGGCAGGCACGGCCTTAACAGGGCGAGGGGAGGTCAAGGCTCCATAAGTTACCGTGTAATTATTGCCGGCATTCCAGACAAGGTAATCCTGTATACCGCAGTCTTTCGCGGCTTTTACCTGTTTTAAGATGTAGTCTTCATTGAAATCATCCACCCGCCAGGTAAACCCCTGTATCCATGGCACCATTTTCGCATCAGATCCTTTTATAAGTGCCGATGTTTTTTCGCAGCCCCTTTTTATAAAAGTATAAGGGTCGTTGGCCGGGTCAGGGTGGCCGTCGAATCCGCTGTCAAAATGCGACGGATAGAGCATGGGGCATACCACGTCAACATATTTTGCCATCTCCCCTACTCTTTGCCCTATGATCTCGATATCCCGTTCTTTTAACCAGCTCATGACGCCGAAAACATCTATCGCGATCGAAACGTTATATTTATCCAGACGCTCATTTACCCTCTTCAGAAATCCTTCTATCGCCTGGTATTTTGACTTGTATGCGGGGACAGAGATCCTGTCGGGATGTCCTTTTTCAGGGAATCTTATGTAATCGAACTGTATCTCGTCCACCCCGCATTTTATTGCTGCCTCGGCTATATCAATGTTGTAATCCCAGACTTCCTGAGAGAACGGGTCCACCCAATTCACCCCGTCATTTTCGACATGGATGCCTCCGCCGACGTCCCTCAAAGCCAGGTCGCTCCTGTGTTTTGCGAGATACCTGTCCTTGAAAACGGCTATCCTTGCGGATACGATCACCCCTTCTTTGTGCAGCTTGTCCACTATCCCTTTCAGGTCTTTTACATAAATAATATCGCTCGCGCCTATTTTGTCCGCTGCAGGAGCTTCAAGACTGACGCCCACGGTCCCTTCAACATCTTTCATGTCTATTACAAGAGTGTTGAACCCGGTCTTTTTGAAGTTGTTTATGACACTGTCTATGCGGCTTGGTATACCGGCGCTGTGAAAAGTAAAATAAACCCCTCTACCGGCGGTCTTGATCCGTTTGAACCTGTTTTTTTTTGATCCTATCTTTATCTCCCTGACGACCGCCTCATTTGAACAAACCCTTATCTTCATTCCTGCCCTTAATGCGGTCTTTTCCACGAGCGGCAGGTCTTTTTCCTGTACGGAAACGGCATTCGGGTCGCCATCGCTGATAAAATATTCGTCCGAGTTCTTTTCCATAAGAGGCAGCCACTTGTCCAGCTCGCTGTCGCTCGCCTGCACCCTCTGCACCAGAGCAGGATCGAATTTTTTGTGGTATGGGGGATATGTCGGCGCGGACCCGACAAGGAATGCGACTTTATAATCGTATGAGATGCCGTTGTATTCGCCCCTCTGCAAAAGCCACTTCCCTTTTTTAGGAAGTATGCCGAAAGGAAGCGCAACAGATGAGGCTTCATAGGACGGGACCGCTTCTTGTATCTTTGCCTGCTGCATAGCCAAGGTTTTTTTTATGCCGACATATTCCAGTCCGGACAGGTCGTCATGATTGAAAGTGTGATTGCCGAGCTCCCGTCCGGTCTTTACGAGATATTGCAGCTTTTTCTTCCAGAGGGACGGACATTCGCTCTGGTAGAACGCTATAGAATTAAGGAAAAACGTCGCAGACCTGCCGAAGTCCGGATGCTTTTTATGAAAATCGTCAAGTATTCCTACAGCGCAGTTCGGGTCCACTTTCGGGAACCCGTCCCTACCCTCGACAGTTGTTCCGTCCACTATAAGCCACCTGAACTGCGTAGGATGTCCGTCATCGAATGTCATTATCAACGGCTTTTTACCCGCCGGGACTTTGACATAATTATCGTTGAAGAAGTCCTTTACGCTTACAAGGACATAACCGAGCTTATAAAAACGTTCCAAGTCTTTCCTGAAATTATCCGCTGAACGGACCCAGTCCCCTTCCTTATCCTCTATCCGGTGATATTCAACCACCATGACCTTGCCAAGTTCATTGTAAACACGCGGATACCTTGACGGAGCTCTGCCGCAGGAAGAAAAGACAATAGATATGCCTATCGCCATCAAGACAAACAGGGGGATTTTTCGCATCAGTGTAATTATAGCAGAGGAAACGGAATGAAGGGTGAAGACAGGCTCTTCCGGCTTCCGGCCTTCATTCTTTATACTTCGTTGGCGGGAAAATTGCTGAAAAGAGCGCGGAAGGCTGAAGAAGTGAAGTTTTTGGGAATTTCTTCCTTCAGCTCTAAAACAAAGGAGGTGATGGACAGTGGCAGGACTCAACAGGATGATATTGACCGGAAGGCTCACCAAAGACCCTGAGATCAGATATACAAAAGAAGAGGTCCCTCTTGCCAGATTCACGGTGGCAGTCAATGACATAAAGAAAAAAGACGGGACCTCTAACGTGAACTTCTTTAATTGCATAGCATGGAGAGGGCTTGCGGGAATATGCGGACAATACTTGAAAAAAGGCAGTCTGGTAGCGATAGAAGGCAAGATGCAGTTCAGGCCTTATGAAAGCAAAGGGCAAAAAAAACAGATGACAGAGGTCTTGGTGGACAATATGCTGATGCTGGATAAAAGCTTCTTTACGGCGGCTTCCTCATCAAAATCCGACAAAGAAGAAGAATTGATAATCGCCTCCTGACCCCCCCCCTGATAAGGGCTTGGAGTGTCGAAAAACACAACAGTACAGGACCTCCAAGCCCACTTGAATAGATACAGCATTTAAAATACTATAGTGACTATGGTAAGAAAGATCAAAAGGCCCGATGTCCTTCGGATAATAGCTCTTCTTGTATATTTTCTTATAATCATCTACCTTTGGCTGTTCATCTTCATGCCAAAGACGATCCCTTCTTATCTGACAGTATTCATCCCGAGCCACAAAAAAAACGTCCTGGTCATGGGGGTGGACTATTCTTACGACACAAGACATCAGGTCATAAGCAGCGGAAGAAGGACCGACACTATAATCCTCGTACAGCTGAACCCTTTGACCAATAAGATAAACATTGTCAACATCCCCAGGGATTCATTGGCCAATATCCCGGGATACGGCATGAACAAGATAAATTTCGCTTTCGCAAGAGGAGGAGAAGAACTGGCAAAGCAGGCCGTGGCAAACCTCTTGGACATAAACGTGGATGATGCCGTCACGATAAATCTCCAGGGCGTGATCAAGCTTGTGGACAGTATGGGGGGGATAAAGATATACGTTGAAAAAGACATGTACTACAAAGATTCATGGGGACATTTGAACATCAACCTCAAAAAAGGCATGCAAAAGCTCTCCGGAGAACAAGTCCAGGGATATATAAGGTTCAGACACGATGCCTTGGGCGATATCGGACGGGTCGACCGGCAAAAGAAGTTCATAAAGACCCTCTTCGGCAAGCTTGCTTCTCCGCTGACGCTTGTGAGGCTGCCGCTCGTGATCCCGGCCTTAAAAGAGACCGTCAAAACGGACCTATCTTTCCTTGAGATCTTAAAGATCGCGAATTTTGCGCGCATGATAAAACCCTCGGAAATAGGGATATATACGCTGCCCGGGAATTTTTCTTCGGAAAAAGAACTGTTCGGATATTGGATAACCGACCCCCAAAGGATCCGGCAGTTAAAGGACCAACTTAAGCTATAACCCCCTCTTAAAGTGGCGCCGCATGTTTATGATATAATCATCCTTGATGAAACTATCGATGAAAATAGCTCATATTTTCGGGATCCCCATAGAAATAAACTATTCGTGGATAATAATCTTCGCCCTTGTAACATGGACGCTTGCGACAGGATACTATCCCGCATATACGCCGGCACAGACCGCCGTCGTTTATTGGTCAGCGGCCGTTATCTCCACCCTGCTTTTGTTCGGCTCCTTGCTTTTGCATGAGCTTTCACATTCGTTCGTGGCGATAAGGAACAATATCCCGATAAAAAAGATCTCTCTGTTCATTTTTGGCGGAGTAGCTCAAATGGAAAAAGAACCTGATACTTCGATAGTCGAATTAAAAATAGCCGTGGCCGGGCCTTTGTGCAGCTTGTTCATCGCGCTGATATGTTTTGCGGTGCTCATCGCGCTAAACGGACTCAACATACATCCGATAGTGCCTTCCATGCTGGCCTATATAGCGATAGTGAACACCAGCATAGTTGTATTCAATTCGATCCCCGGGTTCCCTCTTGACGGCGGACGCATATTGAGAGCGGCGATATGGAGATTCAACAACAATCTCAAGAACGCGACAAGGATAGCGACATATTGCGGACAATTATTCTCTTATGCGATAATGCTCGCTTGCCTTTATTTTTTATACCAACGGGATTTTTTAAGCGGCATATGGCTCCTGGTGCTGGGGCTTTTCCTGCATGAAGCCGCGGACATGAGCTATCAGCAATTGATACTCAAAAAAGCGTTGGTCGGCGTTCCGGTAAAAGACGTGATGTCAAAAGATGTCATCGCAGTATCGCCGGACCTGCCTCTCGATAAACTGGTAAACGAATATTTCTTTAAACACAGATACATGGGATTCCCTGTGGTGGAAAGCGGAATATTAAAAGGCATTGTCACTCTTCACAATGTGAAAGAGATCCCCAATGAAAAATGGCCGTCAACCAAGACGTCAGAGGCTATGACCCAGGTAAGGGAAGACCTTATGGTGTGCCCTGAGGCCGATTGCCTCGAAGCTCTCCTGCAGGTGACAAGGTCCGGCCTCGGGAGGCTTTTGGTCGTGGAAAAAGGCGCGCTGCAAGGGATAATAACCCAACGGAACCTCGTAAAGCTTTTTGAGATAAAAACGCACCTTTGCATTTAAGGAGGGTTTTTACATGAAAAAAGTTGCCCTGGTGATCGCGCAAGAATATTTCCGCGATGAAGAATACCTCGAACCCAAAAAAGTCCTCGAGTCAGCAGGCATACAGGTGGTCACTGCATCACAAAAAAAAGGCATCGCAACAGGGAAGCTTGGGGCAAAAGTGCAGGCCGATATTTCCATGAAAGACCTTGACCCAAAAGATCTAGACGGGATATTTTTTATAGGAGGTCCGGGGGCCTCCGTATATTTCAACGATAAGGCGGCTCATGAGATATTAAAGTCGGCTTACAACCAAGGCAAGCTCATAGGAGCTATTTGTGCCGGTCCGGCGGTCCTCGCATCAGCGGGCCTTTTAAAAGGCAAAAAAGCAACTTCTTTTTCCGGGGTAGAGCCGTATCTGATAAAAGGAGAGGCCATACTGACCAGAGCGGCCGTGGAAAAGGACGGAAGGATAATAACTGCCGACGGTCCGGCCTCGGCGGCGCAATTCGGACATGAGATAGCAAAAGCTTTGGGCCGATAAAATGGAAAACTCCACCCTGGCGGATATTCTGTTTAAAATATCTACGCTCCTTGAGATGAAAGAGGAAAACCCTTTCAAAATAAAATCCTACCAGAAAGCCGCCGTGAACATCGAAAACCTCCCGGAGAACGTTGAAGAAATATATAAAAAAGGCGGGAGGCCCGCGCTCGAAAAACTGGACGGTATCGGCAAAGGGCTGTCCGAAAGGATAGAAGACATCATAAAGACAGGAAGGTCCTCCTACCTTGACAAGCTCCGTAAAGATATCCCCGACGGCGTGACGGAAATGCTGAACATCCAAGGTGTCGGACCAAAATTAGCCATGAAGCTTTTCAGATCGCTCCGCATAAAAACCGTTGAAGAACTTCTGTCCGCCGCAAAGAACGGAAAGCTAAAAAAACTTGAAGGGATAGAAGATAAAAAGGTCTTTAACATAATAAAGGCCGTCGAGAACTATAAGAACATGAATGAAAAACACTTCTTGGGAGAAGCGCTCCCCTATGCCGAAACAATAGTGAAACAGATCGAGAAAAACGGCCTGGGGACAAAAGCCCTGATATGCGGGAGTCTAAGGAGAATGAAAGAAACTATCGGGGACATCGATATACTGGCAACATCCGAACATCCCGGCGATCTTATGGCCCTGTTCACTTCTCTTCCCGGCATCAAAGAAATAGCGGCCAAAGGGAAAACAAAATCTTCGGCAATTTTTGATAACGGCATGAACGTAGACCTTCGCGTCGTGGATGAGAGAGAGTTCGGATCAGCATCTCATTACTTTACTGGCTCAAAACAGCACAACATAAAGATACGGAAGATCGCGATCTCAAAAGGATTAAAGGTCAGCGAATACGGCGTGTTCAAAGGCAGAAAAAGAATCGCAGGAAGAACGGAAGAAGAACTTTTCAAGGCCCTAGGGATGCAATATGTTCCCCCTGAGCTCAGGGAAGATTCCGGAGAAATAGAGGCTGCACGGAAAAGAGCCCTGCCGGCCCTTATAGACCTGAAAGATATAAAAGGCGATCTCCATATGCACTCGAACCATACCGACGGGACCGCATCAATAGAAGAGATGGCAAAAGCCGCTAAGAAACTGGGATATGAATATATAGCAATAACCGATCACTCAAGATCCACGAAGGTTGCCGGGGGCCTTAACGAAAAAGAGCTTTTGGAACAGATGGGCGAAATAGACAGGATCAACAAAAAAATATCCGGATTTAAGATATTAAAAGGCGCAGAAGTGGATATATTGAAAGACGGCTCTCTTGATTTTCCGGATGAACTATTAAGCAAGCTGGATATAGTGATCGCCTCTATACACTCTGGATTTTCCATGACCAAGGACGAGATGACCAAGAGGATAATAAAAGCCATGCAGAACAGGTTCGTCAGCATAATAGCGCACCCTACCGGAAGGCTCATCGGCAGAAGGATGCCGTATGAAATAGACATTGAAAATGTCATTTCCGAAGCTGCAAGGACCGGTACGGTCCTGGAACTTAATTCATACCCCGATAGGCTTGACCTAAAAGACATCCACTGCCGCATGGCAAAAGAAAAGGGCGTAAAAATATCAATAAATACAGACTCCCACAACACGAACAACCTGTCTTATATGAAATACGGTATCGGGACTGCAAGAAGAGGCTGGCTCACAAAAAAAGACGTGATAAATACGCTTGATCTTGGGGAACTAATGGATCATCTTGAACGCCCATGAGCGGTCATTTCCACAAAAGACTCCTGAATCTTTGGAATATCCGCAGTATGTCCCAACTCAAATTGGTTTTCGCCGTTCTTTCTGGAAAGATAAGAAAGTTTATCAGCAGTATCCACAAGGAAAGACCCGAGCAATTCGGGTTTAAATATTCCGCCTATGCTTTCAATATATTTT
This sequence comes from Candidatus Margulisiibacteriota bacterium, assembly GCA_022709925.1. Classification (GTDB taxonomy): domain Bacteria; phylum Margulisbacteria; class WOR-1; order JAKLHX01; family JAKLHX01; genus JAKLHX01. The sequence continues at coordinate 7,896 of JAKLHX010000006.1, read as the reverse complement.
TGCGCAAAAGCATGCAGCGTTGCTCTTTGGTCTTCGGCACCTATAGAAAAAATAAAAGCCCCAAAATTAACGCCCGGCTTTAGATCCGGATGTATATCCGCAAAAGGAGATACTTCAGCAGTTACTTTAGTAAGCATGTTGCCTAATATCCTCCTGACCGCTTCTTCTGTCGTTCTCGGGAACATAAAATAAAATTCATCCCCGTGCGGCCTTGCAACGACGTCGCTGTCCCTTATGCCGTCCCGAAAGATCTGCGCAAACCTTTTTAGCACCTGGTCGGCAAGAGTATGTCCGTAAGTATCATTTATCGCTTTGAATGCTCTCAAATCGGCAAATACCAAAGCCGTGCTTTCATTTTCTTCCCTTGAAGCAAGTTTGAGCCCTTCGGTCAGGAGAAGGTCAAAGGCCCTTTCACTCGGCAACCCGGTCAGATTATCCGTCAAACTATTATGCCGACTCTGGCAGATCTCCATTCCTCTGAACATAAGATCAAAAATATAATGATGAGCACCTATAGGATCTGACGTCGCCATCTGCTCCAAACTGGCAATATCTACAATATCGCTCAAAAGCGGAATATGCCTGCCTCCTATTTCGGCGCCTATACCGGCGGAACCTCTTTTTAACTCCATTATATGCAATAAAGTATTTGCTGTTTTTGAAGCATCTATAGACGTCACTCCAAGGAACGGAACACCATTCAATGCAAGTCGCGACAATTCGTCCAACTGTTTCCTTGCCGCTATCTCATTAGAATGATCTATGAAAAACACATCCGGCTTAGGGGCCCCATCGATATATGAAGTAACGCTAGAAGTATCCCACTTTACATGGTCTATAGTCAGCCGATCAGAAAGTCTTCCGCTTGCCCTTGGATTAGCAATATTGAGCAACCTTGTACTGAGCGCTTGACTCCCTATAAATCCGGCTTTTAATGTTGTCGTGGCTGTTGAAACCATCCTATACCCCTTCTGTATATATATCGTGATTTTTGGGTGTTGATTTCAAACCTCAAAATATGGGCGGGTGTCTTGGTTATTGCGGCTTTTTATCGGAGATACTGGCTTCTTGAGATCGGGAAGGCACCTTATATTTGACTATAAGGGCGTTGCTGACGGCCTGTTCATAACCTTCGGAGGGAAGATTTATCACGCCATATCCCTTAAGGTACATCGTCGAAGACCCTCCGCCGTCAAGGCCTATTGCATCTTTCGCGCCGAGCTCTTTCATAAGTTCCGCAAGCTCATAATATGTAACGCCTCTTTTTGCCCTTCTTCTTGACCTGAACCTTTTACCGTCTACCACCACCAAAAGGAGTTCATTATCCTTGGTTATGCCTATCGCCGTCCTTGCGTTCCTTCCCATGACTTCTCCGCCGAATCCTTCAAGGTCAAGGGATTCTCTTACCGTATTCTCACCGTCCTCAACCAACCGAGGCCCCCCGGTTATGACCTGTTCGAACTTGTCCCAGCCGTCCGTGAGGCTGTAATCGGCTGTTATAGGGGCTCCCGGAGGAAGTTCATTGGCATAGTTCTTTGTCCAGCCGTGAAAAGATATAACGTATCCGTTGGAAGGTATCGGGGAGTTACCTTCAGAAATACCGACCACCATGTCATCCTCTATTATAAGCTCCACTCCGGAATTGTTCGTCTTGGTGCTTGTCCCGTACTCCGGGGTAAAAATAATGACCTCGTTCTCTTTTCTCGGCCTGTTTATACCCCAAACGGGTATTTTTTCCTTGGTCGAATCGTTCACGACATGCCCGGTGAACTTAGGGATACCGAACCTTATGCCGTTCTTTGAGCTTATGCCTATAGCAGACCTGTTCAAAAGCGATTTTGTTATTATTTTGCCATCTATTACGATCAGCCCTATAGGAAGATAAGGACACGACCTGTCAAAGAAAGACCCGTTCACGGCGGCGACCGCATTATTGGAGGAAGCTATAATAGCGGTCCTGCGCAACTTGCCAACCGCATTTCCGGCAAGCGCAAGCTTGACCTCTACAACACTGGTCAAAGGCATCCTTATAACATGGACGGCTACGGGTTTTTTTCCGCTCCAGCTCTTTGAAAGTTTTACATAGGATGCCTCCCGTGAACCCTTGGTATCTTGTGCCCAAGAAGTTTGGGTCCCGGATAAAAAGAACAAAACAAAAAAGATTAGAAAGGTTTTTCTGATCTTAGTCCGCCACCTTAACTAGTTTCATGGAGACCAGCTTGGACACTCCGGGTTCTTCCATAGTCACTCCGTACATGGCGCTTGCCGCGGACATCGTCCTTTTGCTGTGAGTAACGACTACTATCTGGGAGTTCTGTGAGAACTCTTTGATAAGCTTGGTGAACCTTATCGTATTTATCTCGTCAAGCGCCGCGTCGACCTCATCCATAAAGCAGAACGGACTTGGTCTGGTCCTTATCAGAGAGAACATGATAGATATGGCTGTAAGAGATTTTTCCCCTCCTGACATTAGCGAAAGACTGAGCCATTTTTTCCCTGACGGTCTTGCAACTATCTCTATCCCGCATTCCAGGGGATCGCCTTCAAGAAGGGATATCCTGGCCTCTCCGCCTTCGAACAAAGAAGAGAAGACTTCCGAAAAATTCTTATTAACCTCTTCAATGGTCCTTAAGAACTTATATTTTGCTTCATCGTCGAGCTGCCTTACGAGGCTGTTCAAATTATCGCGGGCGCTCACGAGGTCTGCGTATTGGGTTTCGATAAAGGAAAGCCTTTCTTTTGTGGCTTCATACTCTTCTACGGCCAAAAGATTGACCGGGCCGATCTGCCTTATTTCTTCGCGAAAGGCCTCTATCTCTTCTTTTGCTTTTGTCTGGTTCTGCACCTCTTCCATCTCTATGGAAAGGACCTGCTCCGCGTTAAGCTGGTATTCCTGCTGCATCAATGCTTCCACGGCCGAAAGCTCTCCTTCAAGCTTGGCAAAAGATATCTCCTCTTTAGAAAGCGCGTCCCTTGCCATCCTGTCCTCGCTTGACACGCTCCTTATCTTTTCTTCAAGCTTTTCGATCTTTGCCTGAATATTGACCTTGCTCTCCATGTTCTTTTGAAGCGCTTCTTTGGCAATTGATTCCTTATCCTGAAGCGCCGGTATGCGGTTCTCTATATCCGCTATCTCCCTGACGGCGGCTTCTATCCTAGACGCCAAGGATTGCATTTCTGATTGTTTCAACTGTATCTGTCTGTCGGCGTCGTTCAACTGCTCTTTAGCGCCTGATTGTTCTTCTTTTTTCTGCTTAAGAAGACTGTCATAGTTCGCAAAATTGGCCCTGGCCTCGGCAAGCTTGGCGATAGACTTCTCTTTTTCATCATTGAGCTCTTTTAGCTTGCTCTCAAGCAAAGAGAACTGGGATGTCATTTCATTCGTGGAATGTTCGATCTCTTTAAGTTTGGAATCTTCGGAAGCTCTCTTCTCCTCCAAGACCTTCAGGTCCTCTTCTTGTTTCTTCAGGTTCACTTCGATGACAGAAGCTTCTATCTCTATTTTCTTGAATATCTCCACTTTCCTCGAGCTGAGCCTTTCCTTAAGCTCCTGGGAAACTCCGGCCAGCCCCAGCACTTCCGACTCAAGGAAAGAGATGTCCTCTTTTAACCCGTTAAGGTTGTCAAGGAACGCCTTTTCTTTGGAGTAGGACTCTTTCGCATATCTTATGGAAAGGTCTATTTCCGAAAGCGAGTGCTTCTTCGAAGATATCTCCATCTCCCTTTCGAATATCGGGTTCTTCAGGCTGTTCCAGCCGCGGATGCTTTCCTCTATTTTTTTATTGATCTCTTCAAAAGACCTCTGGGCATCCTCCATGTATATTCTGGCATTACCGAATTTGCTCTCAAACTCTGACAAGGCCTGCTGTTTTTCGTCCAATTTGCCTGATCTTGCGGCTTTGGATGCGGAAAGAGCTTCTATCTCTCTCTGTATATCGGATACTCTCTCTTCAAGCTGGGAGATCCTCTCTTTGCCTACGGTTATCTTCGTCCTCGACTCATCGACGCTGCCTTTTAACGAGGCTATTTCCGAACGCAGCAACTCAGCCTTCTCTTCGATCGCCCGCAATTGCGATTTAAGCTGGTTCCTCTCTTCCTCGTCTTTCGCGGCCCCGTCCTCTACCCCGCTCGTCCTGTTCTTAAGCTCTTCTATTTTTGCCTTTAACTGCTGCATCCTTTCGGTCAATGATTTCACCTGTTTTTTTGCAAGTCCTATTTCAAGCGTACGCAGCTTTTCTTTCACTTCTTTATAGCGTTTTGCCTTAGCGGCCTGGTCTTCGAGGCTTGAAAGGTTCTCTTTTATCTCCCCGCGCAGGTCATTGACCCTAAGAAGGTTCTGCTCGGTCCCTATCAGCCGCCTCTCGGCAGCCCTTTTTCTGACCTTATACTTGTTTATGCCTGCGGCCTCTTCAAAGATAGCCCTTCTTTCTTCTGGCTTTGAACTGAGTATCTGGTCAACTTGTCCCTGGTTGATTATGGAATAAGCGCCGTTCCCTATCCCGGTATCCAGAAAAAGGTCTTTTATGTCCTTGAGCCGGCACAGGTTCTTGTTGATATAGAATTCGCTTTCTCCTGAACGGAACACCCTTCTTTTTACCGCAACTTCGCTGTAATCCGTCTTGAGGTGCCCGTCGCTGTTATCGAACACGATAGACACTTCGGCAAGCGATACGGGTTTCCTGGTGCTACTGCCGGCAAAGATCACCTCATCAAGGGACGATCCTCTAAGGTCTTTTACGCTCTGTTCCCCTATCACGAACCTGAGTGCATCTATTATATTTGATTTTCCGCAGCCGTTAGGGCCTACCACCGCGGAAACGGAAGGCGGGGCATCGAACATGAACGATGTTTTGTCGGCAAATGACTTAAAACCTTTTAATGTTAGTTCTTTTAGATGCAATTCTTTACCTTTTCACTCTTAAATGCGATTATAACACACTCTAAAAAAACCGGTCAAACAATTCAGGGTTTATGTTATAATTTCTAAAATAAAGGATACATGCTTTCTACTCTTTCAATACTTATAATATTTGTCGAGATCTTCACAGCCGGGATACTGCTGACAGGTTCCTATATATTCGCAAAAAGGTCCTTCGAAGAATCCAATAAGACCTTTTTATTGCTGGGCGGCGTATTTGCTTTTTTTGGCGTTTATATTGCGGCGATACTGACCGCGCAGCTTGTATACAACATAGCGCTTTCACCGGCAACCATATATCTGTCCCACAAGATAATAAGCGCGGCCCTTGTCACGGCAGCCTTGTTCGTATATATGTTCTGCGCGGAAAAGAACTATATCAGGCCAAAATGGATATCAGTGCTTTTCGTCGGGGCAGCCGGGGTGCTGGTAATAATGGCTTTTGCCTCACAACCTGACATGCTGTGCCAAAAAAACCTTTCCTTGCCTGCACTTGAATCATCGTCCATATTGTCTATCAAGGTCTTTTGGTTGTTGTCCTGGATACTGCTCGGCACGGGCTTTTTGACTTCAGCACTAAAGGCTTCCGATCCGAGAGAAAAAAGACTGGCAGGCCTTTCAGGGTTTTCTTCCATAGGCATGGTCGCGGGATATTCCATTTATCTTATCTGCCCTGCTTTAAGAGGAGAAATGGCCACGCTTACCGCATGGATAATCCTTCTCGTTTCTTCTTCCGGACTCTTGCTTGGCAATATCATATCCCCTAACGATGACATCGCCCTTCATCCGATAAGCTATCTAAAGACCAGGATATTGATAAAGCTGGTAATGATATTCGTGCTCATGATAGTGCTGATAGTCGAAGCAACGACGCTTGCGACCATAGCGATAGCCAGAAATTCGCTTGAAAAATCAATAAAAGAAACAAACAAGAGCATCGGGGCGGCGATAGTCTACAGGATCTCGCATTTCCGGCAACAGACCTCCGACCGAACAAAATTAATAGAGATGACCAAGTCATATGTGGAGGATTTCGGCCGTCTGCAGAACAGGTCCGTCCTTATAACGGACACCTCAAAAAGAACCGTCATATATTACAACAACGAGAACAAAGCTTTCGGGCCCACGGAACCGACAAAGACAGTAGGAACACTTGAGATCGTTCCCGAACTGCAGTGGACTGTTCTTGTGTCCCAACCGATGGGGACCGCATATGCGGAAATAAGAAAAGTAGAAACGAACTCGCTTATCTTCGTGATAATAGGGATATTGGTCGCTGTAATTGTCGGAGTCTTTTTTTCAAAAAATATCGAGAATTCGATAAACGCCGTGATAATCGGCACTGAAGAGATACGCAGAGGGAACCTGAACTTTGAAATAAAGACCTCTTCCGAGGACGAGATAGGACGGCTTGCCAGAGAGTTCAATCTTATGACCGCGGAACTGAAAGAAAGCCAGGACCACTTAATAGCATCTGAAAAACTGGCCGCTCTCGGGACAATGGCCGCCGGCATGGCCCATGAGATAAAAAATCCTCTTGTCGCCATGAGGACATTCACCCAGCTTCTGCCGCTAAAATGGGAAGACAAGGAGTTCCGAGACAAATTCATCGCGATAATACCGCCGGAAATAGACAAGATAAACAAGATAGCCGAAAACCTTCTGAAATTCGGAAGGCCTTCAAAGCCCGAGTTCAAGAACATAACCATAGATGCCGTACTGGAAGAGGTCCTGGAACTTTTAGAGAACCAGATAAAAAAGAACAATGTCCGTGTAAGCACGAAGTTCGTAAAAACGCCTAAAATAAGCGCGGACCCGAACCAGCTTTCGCAGGCATTTTTGAACATAATAATGAATGCCGCCCAAGCAATGAAAGACGGAGGAGAGCTTATAGTAAAGACCGACATAGGCCACGTGATACAGCTAGGCAAAATAACCAAAGAAGGGTTCATATCCGCAAAGAAGCTCGCAGATAAGCCTGCCGGAGAAAAAGTCCCCATGGTATTCGTAGAAATAACGGACACGGGCCCTGGGATACCGGAAGAAAGCATGAGGAACATGTTCGATCCGTTCTTTACCACAAAAGAATCCGGCACCGGAATGGGGCTGCCTATAACGCTCCGTATAATAGAGGACCACAAAGGCTCAATAAAAGTAAGAAGCCAGGTGGGTAAAGGGACCACATTCATAATAATGCTGCCGCCCGCTGAAAAAATCGAGGAAGATAAAAATACTGCCGAGGGTTAAACGACCATAAAAACTGAATTACCTTTTGTAGGATCGTAGTTGTTCATCACAGCCTGTCTCGTTGATTCATCTTTAGGATTTGCGGAAGCCAGATACTGGCCGTATTTATTGTCTTCGTTCTTCAAAGAAGAAGCGTCGACATACGCGCCAGGCGTGAGATTGTTACCTTTTACAACATCAACAAAATTTACGTCTGCCATACAATTAACCTTCTTTCCCGTTCACTTATTATTCGTATTAATAGGCAAAAAACTTGCATGCCTAGAACGCCCGGCCTCTTGCACCTGTCTTTTTGCCGTGTTTATGCCAAATAATACCGCACGTTGATATAACCGGCTTTAGTTGCTACAATATTAAAAATGTTCAAAAGGTTTTTTATCGCATTTTTAATATTCCTGCAGGTTTTCCCGAATCTTGCTTTTTCACAGACATATCCGCAATTCGACGTGTCCGGATATAAAAAGTGGAGATTTTATAAGACCAGCGTGACCCCTTCTTCCAACTATTATCTGGCACAAACTCACCTGGGAACGCTTTCAAGTTCTTTAAGCAGCGGTCCTTGGGAAGAGAGGCTTTCCTTAAAAATAGACAGCAAGCTGAACGAACATCTGTCTGTTTCTTACGACATAGAACAGGAACCGGAAACGCCCCAAAAATCGAACGTAAAGGTGAAATACGATAACGCGGAGCTTTCTTTCGGGGAATTTTCCGCAAATTTCTCGGAAAACGAA
>JAKLHX010000059.1 GCA_022709925.1 Candidatus Margulisiibacteriota bacterium | reverse complement strand
GTCGACACAGAAGAAAATATCTCTAAAATACTGCCTTTCCTGGATGAGACGATAAAAGAGGGTCTAGTAACCCAAGAAAAGGTAAAGGTCATAAAATACACTCACAGTTAAGATCCGGCAATATCCTTTATTGCGCTTATCGCGGTTTCTACGTCGGCTTTTGTATTAAAATATCCTGTTGAAATCCTCACCGTCCCTTTCGGGAATGTGCCTATTGTTTTGTGGCAGAAAGGGGCACAATGAAGACCGGTCCTCACAATGATCCCGAATTTCTTTTCTAAAATATCGCCAACGACCTTTGGGTCTGTTCCGGATACATTAAAAGATATCACCGACGCCTGTTTTTTTGCATCGAGAGGCCCGTAGACCTTGACCCTTTCGATGCCCTTCAAGCCATCTAACAAAATACTTGTAAGTTCTTGCGAATGTTGTTTTATTTTGTCCGTACCTTCTCTCAAAATATAATCTACGGAGGCCTTTAGCCCTGCGATCCCGGGCGTATTCGGAGTGCCAGTCTCAAATTTGTCAGGCATTATCTCCGGTTGTGTCTCCAGTTCCGACTGAGAACCCGTGCCGCCGTGCCTGAATGCCTCGATGTCTATTCCTTCTTTTATATACAACCCTCCTGTCCCCTGCGGCCCCATCAATCCTTTGTGCCCGGCAAAAGCCAGAAGATCTATGTTCATATTTTGGACATCAATATTATAAATGCCTGCCGTTTGAGCCGCATCAACAAGGAACAAAATTCCGCTTTTTTTTGTTTCAGCTCCGATCTCTCCTATCGGTTGGACCGCCCCGATAACATTTGAAGCATGAAGCATTGCGACCAGTTTTGTACTCTTCTTAAAGCGTTTTGAGACCTCTTGCGGATCGACCGCATAGGTCTTGGGATCGACAGGAACGATCTCCACCTCGATCCCCTGTCTTTCCAGGGACCTTAATGGCCTCACTATTGAATTGTGTTCAATTGAGCTTACAAGGACATGGTCGCCCTGTTTTAAGACGCCTTTTATTGCCGTATTTAACGCGTCGGAACAATTTAAGGTAAAAACGATCTGTTTAGGGTCTTCGGCATTGAAAAGTCTTGCAAGCGAGATACGGGCTTCGGTCAATATCGAATCTGCTTCCACGGAAAGCATGTCCGCGCCCCTGCCCGGGCTTACATTATTGCCTAAAATGAACTTTTGGACCGCCTCAAATACTTCTTTCGGCTTATCTTTGGTAGTCGCGGCATTATTGAGGTATATCATCAACTATTTTTTAGACAGAACCTCGTTGACCTTCTGCGATAGAGCTTCTTTTGCAAGATATCCGGTGATCCTGTCCACCATCTTGCCGCCGGAAAAGAACATAAGCGTAGGGATCCCCATTATCTGGAATTTTGCGGCGACTTGAGGGCTGTCGTCGGTATTAAGCTTCACAACTTTGAGTTTGCCTTTAAAGTCGTTCGATACCGCCTCAACGACCGGGGCGACCATTTTACAAGGCCCGCACCACGGCGCCCAAAAATCCACCAGGACCGGCAGATTTGATTTTATGACCTCTGTTTCAAAATTGGCGGCATTCACTTCTTGCATAACTGATCCTCCTTTTAAATTATATTTTTTACGTGCGGGCCGGTCGCGACCGGCCCCCGCAGTTTCTATCTCATCGAATCTATCATTCCGCCTTTTGGATCTATCGCGACAACGACCGGAAAATCTTTGACTTCTATCTCTCTTACGGCCTCTGTCCCGAGCTCCGGGTACGCCACCGTCCTTGACGAGACGATCCTCTTGGAAAGATATGCCCCTGCTCCTCCGTATGTGGCAAAATAAACGGCTTTATTCTCGAGCAAAGCATCCCTTACTTCCTTGCTCCTTTTACCTTTGCCGATCATTGCAGCCAGACCTTTTTTTATAAGGCCGGGAGCATATTTATCCATCCTCGAAGACGTTGTAGGTCCGGCAGAACCGATCACAGAACCTTTTTTTGCCGGTGTTGGCCCGACATAATAAACGGTCTGGCCTTTTACATTAACAGGGATCCCTTTTTTGTGTGCGGCATCACGAGCCGTGTAAAGCTTTCCGCTCAAAAAGATCTCCTGCCCTGCCCTAAGCCCCGCCATATCAGTCTTTTTTAACGGCAATGCCAGTCTTTTCATAGGATTATTATATAACTTTGGTTAGGAAAAAACAGTGGAATTTCTCCCAATAAATGACGATAGCTATATAGATAATAAAAAAATGGAGGGGCTAATGACAGCAACGGCACGCCTTAATAATCTGAACTCGTATCTGCGGGTATCCGTCTCGCGAATAGCCTCGGAGATCAAAAGAGCCTCTGCGCCCAAACAAGAACTTATGAGAGCCGTCCGCGCAAATCCGTTCAACCTGTCAAAAGCCATAGAAATGGCGGGAAAAAGTGAATCGGATGCCGTGCTTCACGATGTTCTTTCTAATGAGACGATGCCTGTTTCAGAAGTAGCGTCCATAGCAGAAAACCTGCACAATGCGCCTGAAATTTTCTTATGGGCATTAAAATACTCTTCCAGGGATATTTCCAGGATAGCGGCCGTCTTACAGAGTGCGTCTCACCCTACAAGGATAGTCCCGGCGATCATTCAACAGCTTGAAAAAAATTCTTCTTTGAGCGTTCGGATCGGAGATCTATTCTCAAATCCGAACATGTCCAGGAGAAAAAGAGAAGAGCTGGCGGTTTTCATTAGGGGCGATGCCAGGAATATGCTTGAGGCGACATTAACAGGGCCTTTGCCTGAGCGCGCTTCTTTTTTTGGCATACCTGTATGCGCCGGAAATTTCGGGAATATCTCTGACATGGCATTGAACGGATATCTTACAAAAGACATGCTGGAAAATATCCCTGTAGATACGGATGAGTTGAGGAATTCTCTGTTAAGAATAAGACATATAAACGCATTCGGCGGATTATATAGGCCTGCATCACAAATCGGACAAGTACAATCGTATTGCGAAATAGTATCTAAAGCCCTACATGAGATATCAACACACCCTAAAACCATAGAACCTGCGGAAGCCGCAAAAGAGCTTATGAACGTATCTGACCTATATTTGAGACGGGGGCTTCTCTCCCCTTTAGTGATGGGGGCTTCTCTTGCTTCGGAAATAATGGACCTTATGCCGGAAGAAGATGCGACACAGATACTGATTGGGATGGGGAATGGACCTCTTTGGAATTTTATGCACTATGCCGACATCCCTGAAGACGAAGCCGGAGAATTATTGGAATTCAAATAACCGCTTCGGCGTGCCTGTGAGCATGGCATTCGATGTTAACTGCGACCGGCAGACTAGCTATGTGACAAGGGAGCGTTTGAATATTCACCGCAAGGCATGTGGTCTTGCCGCCAAATCCTGAAGGTCCGATCTTTAGCTTGTTTATCCTGTCTAAAAGTGTTTTTTCAAGCCGGGCAATGTTTTTTTTCGGGTTTTTTGTGCCTAAGCGTCTCAACAACGACCGCTTGGCAAGATAGGCGCATTTTTCAAAGTTGCCGCCGACACCTATTCCGACAACTATCGGTGGACACGGATTCGGGCCGGCGTTCTTCACTGTCTCTAAAACAAAATCAATCACTCCGGGCATGCCATCCGATGGCTTTAACATCTTAAGCGCGCTCATGTTCTCTGAACCGGCGCCTTTTGCCATGACGGAGATCTTTATTTTACTGCCCGGAACGATGTCCATATGGATTATTGCCGGAGTGTTGTCTTTTGTATTGACCCTGTCGAACGGGTCCCCGACCACCGATGCCCTTAAGAAAGCCTTCTTTACTGCGTTCTTTACGCCGTTGTTGACGGCCTCTTTAAGATCACCGCCCACCACGCAAACATCCTGTCCTATTTCCGCGAAAACTATCGCTAGCCCTGTATCCTGGCATATCGGGATCAATTCATTTTTTGCGATGTCGGAATTCTCTATTAGGACATTCAGTACGTTCTTTGCAATCCTCGAGGTCTCTTTTTTAACGGATCTTTTCAGCGCCTGTTCAACGTCTTTCGGGAGGTTATAATTGGCTTTAGCATAAAGCTTTTCTACCGCTTGTTCTATTTTTTTTGCTTTTATTTTTCGCATAAAAGGATGGTGTCTTTGATCACCCTGGCAGACCTGTGAAGCTCATGTTTTTCTTCATCAGTAAGCTTGAGCTCTATGATCTCTTCAGCACCGCTCGCCCCAACCTTCACGGGAACACCTATAAAAACATCAAGAAGTCCGTATTGGCCCTTGAGATATGCAGAACACGGGAGGATCTTTTTATTGTCGTTCAAGATACAGTCCACCATCTCAACGGCGGAAGAAGAAGGCGCATAATACGCGCTGCCTGTCTTAAGGAGCTTTACGATCTCGGCGCCACCGTCCCTCGTTCTTTGGACTATGGCAGCAAGGGTCTCTTCCGCTATGACCTCTTTTACCGGCCTTCCGTCTATGAAGGTGTAGTCTATAAGCGGGACCATTGCATCGCCATGGCCTCCGAGAACGACCGCTTCTATTTTATCTGCGGGGACCTTTGTCTCTGCAGAAAGAAAACAAATGAACCTGGAGGTATCCAATATCCCGGCCATGCCTATTACCCGGTTATTTTCAAATCCCGTGGTCTTCCAGCATAACTGGGCCATGACATCCAAAGGATTGGTCACCATGACAACCATGGATTTAGGGGCATGCTTTTTTATATTCTTTGAAACTTCTTTGATTATCTGGCCGTTCTTCATCACCAGGTCTTCTCTGGTCATGCCAGGCTTTCTTGCGAGGCCTGCCGTAACTACAACAATATCCGAATCCTGGATCATCGCATAATCGTTGGAGCCTTCTATCTTTTTGTCGAAGCCTTCGACCGGTGCGGATTGAAGTATGTCCAGGGCTTTGCCCTGCGGGACCCCTTCTACAATATCGACCAGAACAACATCAGCAAGATCCTTCTCTACTATCCTGCGCGCGACTTCAGATCCTACGTTCCCGGCACCTATTACCGATACTTTTGGCATTTACATTTTCCTTATTATGGCATCGGCCATCTGGGACGTACCGACAGCTGTCGGGTCGTTGCGGTCAGGCTTCATGTCATATGTCACGTCTTTGCCTTCGGATATGACCGCGGAAATGGCATTCTCAAGCTTATCGGCAGCTTTTTCTTCTCCAAGATAACGGAGCATGAGCACGGCTGAAAGCATCTGCGCGACCGGGTTCACTTTGTTCTGCCCTTTGTACTTTGGCGCGCTTCCGTGCGTCGGCTCGAACAACGCGCACCCGTCCCCTATATTTGCCCCGGGCGCAACCCCAAGACCGCCGACCAATCCCGCACACAGGTCTGACAGTATGTCTCCGTAAAGGTTTGGGAGCACGAGCACATCATAAAGCTCCGGTTTTTGCACGAGCTGCATGCACATATTATCTACCAGGACTTCCTGATATTCTATTTTGCCTTCATATTTTTTGGCGACTTGTTTTCCGACAGCAAGGAAAAGCCCGTCGGTATATTTCATTATATTGGCCTTTGTAACGGCGGTCACTTTTCTTCTTTTATTTTTTACCGCGTAATCAAAGGCGTATTCCACGATCCTTTTTGTACCTGAAACAGATATGGGTTTTATGGAGATCCCGGAATCTTTTCTTACCTTCTTTCCCGAAGCTTTTTCTATTTCCGCTATAAGTTTCTGTGTCTCTTCTTTGCCTTCTTCAAATTCCACTCCGGCATAAAGGTCTTCGGTATTTTCCCTAACTATGACCAGATCAATGTTCTCGTATTTTGAACGGACACCTTTATATGATTTGCAGGGACGAACGCAGGCGTAAAGATCCAGCTCTTTGCGAAGCGCCACGTTCACGCTTCTGAAGCCTTTCCCTATTGGGGTAGTTATCGGGCCCTTAAGGGCTATCTTATTTTTCCGTATCGAATCTATGACTTTTTGCGGAAGAGGGGTGCCTTCTTTTTCCATGACATCCACGCCGGCGTCCACTATTTCCCAGTCTATTTTGACTCCCGTAGCATCAACACATCTTTTTGTTGCCTGCGATATTTCAGGCCCTATCCCGTCTCCCGGTATCAAAGTGATCTTGTAGGTCATGGCATCTCCTGTCTAATAAGAAAATTATAGCACCTTGGAGAAAATTTGAAATGTTATTCTGTGGGATTAACTTGGGGTAGATGTCCCCATAACGTCTTTTGCGGTCCTTATCTGGCCCAAAGCCATGCCGCCGTCATTGGATGGGATCTTTTCATTTATATGCACCTCAAGCCTTACTTTTTTCAGCTCTCTTATAGCGGCCTCGAGCAGGAGCATGTTCTGAAAAATACTTCCGGAAAGGCAGACTTTTTTGATCTTGGTCTCTTTAGATATCATTTTACAGGCCTTTGCTATTGCCTTTCCTATAGTGTTGTGGAACTTATAGGAAATGTTCTCAACCGGCACTTCCGCCCTTAAATCTTCCACTATCCCTTTGATCATTGGGGCATGATTGAGCGTATAGCTTTGGTCTATTTCGATATCATATGATTTATAGCCTTTACCGGACGCTATGGCTTCAAGCTCTACTACCGCCTGGTCGTCATAGGTTACTATGTCCCTTATCCCCAAAATAGAAGAGACCGCATCAAACAACCGTCCGGCACTCGATGTCAAATGAGTACCGCCTTCGGATTTTAACGTTCTCTTGAGATGTTCAAGCTGATGTTTATGCTTTTTGACATAATCTATCTTCAATTTAAAGAGTTCGTCACCGTATGCGCTGTAAAGATAAGAGAACGCCATTCTAAAAGGCTCTTTGACCGCTATTTCTCCGCCCGGCATGGGAACCGCGCTAAAATGGGACTTTCTTTCGAAACTCCCCGGTCTCCCTACAAATATCTCTCCGCCCCACGACGTTCCGTCGGTCCCGTATCCGGAACCGTCAAGGGCGACGCCTATTACGTCCGTATTTATATTATGTTCCGCCATTACAGATGCGATATGAGCATGATGATGCTGAACTGCGATATGTTTTATCCCGTGCAAAGCCCTTGCGTAT